>JAKDNC010000021.1 GCA_030452025.1 Nocardioides sp.
GCGAGCGCTTCGAGCTGCTCGCAGTAGTGCGTGGCCGACTCGGCGGCGATGGTGGCGTTGACCAGAGTGGCGCCGGCGTCGCGGATCCGGCGCACCTGCTCGATGGTGCCGTCAGGGTCGCCGATCGGGTCCAGGGGGCGGCCGGACGAGAGCACCACGTCGAAGTCTTCGGGCAGCTCGGCGGCGGTCAGCATCTCGGTCAACGCGCTCAGGGACAGTCCGAACGGAACCCAGCCATCGCCCAGGGTGACGGCTCGACGCAGCGACCGACCCGAGCGTCCGCCGATCCACAGGGGGACCTGCTGCTGGACCGCGTGCGGGTCCACGACCAGGTCGGAGAAGGAGTAGTGGCTGCCGTCGTAGGAGGGGGTGCGTTGCCCGAGGCTGGCGCGCAGCGCGGCCAGCGCGTCGTCGGCGATGGCGCCCCGCCCGGCGAAGGTGGCGTCGAGCAGCTCGAACTCCTCCTCCAACGATCCGACCCCGAGCCCTAGCACCAGGCGGCCGTTGCTGACCATGTCGAGGGTGCCGTAGCGCTTCGCGATCTCCAGCGGGTGGTGATAGCCGAGCACCAGCACCTGGGTGAGGAGGCGGATCCGGGTGGTCCGCGCGGCCAGGTAGCCGAACGTCGCCAGCGGGTCCCAGTAGGTCGCCCCACGCTCCTGCGCGACCGAGGTCGGGATGGCGACGTGCTCGCTGCAGGTGAGGTGGTGGAAGCCGAGGCGATCGGCAGCCTCAGCGATCTGGGTCAGCTCGTCGATCCCGGCACTGGCCTCCCACGGATGGTGCGCACCGGGGTTGGCGGTCACGATCGGGCTGGTGATTCCGATTCGCATCTGGGTCCTCATTTCCTCGAACGGGGCTGATGCAGACAGGCAATCAGGTGTACGCCGGCCCCGGCGATGGGCTCCCGGTGACCGGACGCCGACGGGCCACCCCCAAGAAATGTGGGCCCGAGAAATGTGGGGGAAGGACTACCGCGTGCGAGGAAGCCTTGCTACAGTTCCAGCGTACCTAGAATTCATTTCAGTTTTGGATCAGAGGGAGTCGACATGAGCGCAGTGAGTGTGGAGCAGGACGTCTCGGTCGTTGGGTCCCCGAAGCCGACGGCACTGGGCGATGCCGAGCTTCCGCCGTCGATGGTCGGTCGGATGACCCTCATCCTCGACGCCTTCTCCGGGCAGTCGACCCGACTGACCCTGGAAGAGGTCGCGCGGATCACCCACCTGCCACGCTCGACCGCGCACCGCATCCTGGACCAGCTGGTGAAGCTGGCCTGGCTCGACCACTCCCCGTTCGGATACTGCCTGGGCCGCCGCTCGCTGACGCTCGGCGGCATGGACGACCTCGGCCAAGGGGAGCTGCGCGCCGCGGCCGCCCCCTACCTGCACGACCTGATGGTGCGCACCGGCCTCGTGGTCCACCTCGCCGTGCTGGACGAGGGCGAGGTGCGCTACATGGACAAGATCGGTGGTCGCTTCGCCGGGTCGGTTCCGTCGCGGGTCGGTGGGCGTGCGCCGGCCCACGCCACAGCCCTCGGAAAGGCCATGCTCGCCCTGCTCCCCGCCGAGGAGGTCGACGAGATCGCGGGCGCCGCGCTGCGTCGGACCACCCGGCGCACGATCGGCGACACCTCCACACTGCACCAGGAGTTGCACCGGATCCGCGCCCGCAACGGCCTCACGTTCGAACGCGGCGAATGCTTCGCGCAGGTCTCCTGCGTTGCCGCCGCGATCCGTGGTCGTGAAGGCGCTCTCGGAGCGATCTCGCTGGTCGGTGATGCAGACGCCCCATTGGAGCGCGTCGCTCCGCTGGTCGCCGCAGCTGCCCGCGCGATCTCCCTCGAGCTGACCCCCGACCTGGACTCCCTGCCGCGCCGTGCGCGCCGCGAGCCGACTCCTGCACCGAAGACCTACTCGGCCGAGACCCTGGGCCAGCTGATGTCGGTCGGTCACGGCAACGACTGGATCTGAGGCGCACGGTCGGAGCGGGGGCTCAGCCCCAGATGTCCTCCCAGGACCACGAGGGGCTGGTCTGCTCCGGCAGACCGAAGGCGCCTCGGTAGAAGACCATCGGCCGGTCGTGATCGAGCACGTCCAGCTCGAGCACCCGGCCGATGACGACGTCGTGGTCACCGGCCTCCTGGACGGCGTACACCTCGGTGTGGACCCGCATCAGGCCGTTCGGCAGCACGGGGGTGCCCCACGCCGACTCCGTCCAGTCCAGGTCCTCGAACTTCGCTCCGCGGGAGGAACCGAACCGCATGCACAGCTCATCCTGCTGCTCGGAGAGTACGTTGACGGTGAACCGGCCGGCTTCGCGGATCCGGGGCCAGGCCCGCCCGCGGTGGTCGGCGCAGAACAGCACGAGTGGGGGGTCCAGCGAGACCGAGGCGAACGACTGGCAGGCGAACCCGACCGGCCCCTCCTCGTCGAGTGCGGTCACGATGGTCACGCCCGAGGCGAAGCAGCCCATGGCGGCACGCATCTCGTTCGGGGTGGGGACGGAGACCTGCGTCGTGGTCATCGGGGTGCCCTTGGGTTCACGTGGAGTGCTCACGATCTCGAAGGTACGCCGCCGCCGGCGCGACGGCGAGCACCCCATCCCGGTCAGTGGCCCGCTGCGCCTCCAACCGCCCTCCGATGACGTGAGAAGCGTCGGAGGTCCGCCCCGGCTCCCGCTGATCGGGACGCGGCCCCGCCTCGGACCGGACACCTGCCTAGCGTGAGCAGTGTGAGTGAGCTGACCCGAGAAGGCACCCTGCGTGAGGTGCAGACCGAGCAGGGAACCCTGCGATACCACGAAGCCGGCGCTCCGGACGCCCCACCGTTGCTCATGCTGCACGGCTCCGGGCCGGGGGTGACCGGCTGGCGCAACTACAGCGGCAACCTGGCCCGTTTCGCCGAGCACTTCCGCTGCCTGGTGCTCGAGTTCCCGGGCTTCGGGGTGAGTGACCCCAGCGACCAGCACCCGATGGCTGCAGCCCTCCCGTCGGTGGGCCAGTTCCTCGATGCGCTGGGTCTGGACAAGGTCGACATCATCGGCAACTCGATGGGTGGCATCGTCGCCACCCGCTTCGCCATCGCAGAGCCCGAGCGGGTCGGTCGGCTGGTCACGATCGGCGGCATGGGCCGCAACATCTTCAGTCCTGGGCCCGGCGAGGGGATCAACCTGCTCGTCGAGTTCACCGAGGACCCCACCCGTGACCGCCTCGTCGAGTGGCTGGGCTCGATGGTCTTCGACAAGTCGCTGGTCACCGAGGAGCTGATCGAGCAGCGCTGGAACCAGGCGACCGAGCCGGACACGCTGGCCTCCGCCCGCCGTATGTACGGCCGTGGCGTGCTCGAGGCCATGGGCAAGGCGGCTGCTGCCTCCCCGGAGCCGCCGTACTGGGCCATGCTGCACAAGATCCAGGCCCGGACCCTGATCACCTGGGGACGCGACGACCGGGTCAGCCCGATGGACATGATGCTGGTGCCGATGCGGACCATCCCCGACGTCGAGGTCCATGTGTTCCCCAACTGTGGGCACTGGGTGATGATCGAGCAGAAGGAAGCCTGGGAAGCGACCGTGCTGGCCTTCCTGGGGCGAGAGGACAACGCATGAACGACCAGAGCACCGAAGAGTTCGACCTCGTCATCGTCGGATCCGGCGGTGGTGGAATGACCGCCGCGCTGGCGGCCGCCGAGGTGGGCCTGAGCGCCGTCATCATCGAGAAGGGCAAGAAGTTCGGTGGTAGCACCGCCATCTCCGGCGGTGGGATCTGGATCCCGAACAACCCGACCCTGCACCGCTTGGGACACAACGACTCACGCGGCTCGATCCGTCGCTATCTCGACGTCCTCACCGACGGGCGGGTCCCTGCTGCCCGCCTCGACGCCTACATCGACCAAGGGCCGGCCACGATGAAGCTGGTCGAGCAGTCGAAGTGGATGAAGTTCGACTGGACCAAGGGGTATGCCGACTACCACCCCGAGGTCGAGGGCGGCCGGGCCAAGGGCCGCTCCATCGAGGCCAAGCCCTTCGACACCCGCAAGCTCGGGGACGACGAGCAGTTCCAGCGACCCAACAGCATGAAGGGCCCCTTGGGGCTCTGGATCACCGCCAAGGACTACCACGACCTGGCGATGGTCAAGCGCACCTGGCGCGGCCGCTGGGCGTCGGTCGTGGCCGCCTGGCGGGTCTCCTCCAACGTGATCCGGCGGCGCCACATGGCCACCGGTGGGCGTGCCCTCGTGGCCCGGATGCGGATGGCGCTCAAGGACGCTGACATCCCGCTCCGTCTGGACACGACGATGACTGAGCTGATCAGCGACGGTGAGCGCGTCACCGGGATCGTGGTCACCCACGACGGCCGCGAGCAGCGGATCCGCGCGCGCCACGGTGTGCTCCTGGCCACCGGCGGGTTCGACCACAACCAAGCGCTGCGCAGCGAGCACCTCCCCGAAGGCGGTCAGGACAACCACAGCCTCGGTGCCGTGGAGAACACCGGCGACGGCATCCTCGCCGGCGCCCGCCTCGGTGCGGCGACCGACCTGATGGACGACGCCTGGTGGATGCCCTCGGTGGAGCACCCCAGCGGCGCCACCATCCCGCTGGTCTCCGAACGCGCGATCCCCGGGCAGGTGATCGTCTCCGGCGACGGCAACCGGTTCACCAACGAGGCCGCGCCCTACGTGAACTTCGTGCACGACCAGCTCGAGGGCAAGCACCTGCCCGCCTGGTTCGTGATGGACGCCCGGGCGCGCTCCCGCTACCCGTTCGCCCAGATCCTGCCCGGAGCGCCGATCCCGGCGGCGTTCTACGAGAAGGGCATCGCCCACAAGGCGGCCACCCTGCCCGAGCTCGCCGAGTCGATCGGCGTCCCGGCCGACAACCTGGTCGCGACCGTCGAGCGGTTCAACGGCTTCGTCCGCGACGGGGTCGACCAGGACTTCGGACGGGGCGAGAGCGCCTATGACCACTACTACGGCGACCCGACGCTGCCCAACCCCAACCTCGACCTCGTCGACAAGGCGCCGTTCCACGCCTTCCGGATCGAGGTGGGCGACCTGGGCACCAAGGGTGGCCTCGTGTGTGACGAGCACGCGCGTGTCCTGCACGAGGACGGTCATGTGATCGAGGGTCTCTACGCCACCGGCAACTCCAGCGCCTCGGTGATGGGCAACGAGTACGCCGGCCCCGGCGCGACCATCGGCCCCTCGATGGTCTTCGGCTACATCGCCGCACACCACGCAGCCGACACCGCAACAACGACCAGCACCACCGGGACGTCCCGATGAGCGGGAACTCCCACGCCCGATCCGTCCGTGGTTGGGAACTTCTTCACAGTGGCGTCGCCACGCGAGCCAGGAAGTGAGAACGACATGACCAACCCCGTGATGGACGTGATCGAGGAACGCGCCGAGGAGATCGCCGCGCTCGGACCCGCCAACGAGAAGCTCGGCAAGCTCGAGGATCGCACCGTCGAGATCCTCAAGGAGTCCGGCGTGATCCGGATGTTCCAGCCTGCCAAGTACGGCGGCGCCGAGGCACACCCCGTCGAGTTCGCAGAAGCAGTCATGCGACTCTCCTCCCTCGACGGATCCACCGGATGGGTCGCCGGCATCGTGGGCGTCCACCCGTGGGAGATGGCGATGTGCGACCCGCGTGTCCAGGAAGAGGTCTGGGGCGAGAACCACGACACCTGGGTGGCCTCGCCCTACGCACCGATGGGCGTCATCCGCCCGGTCGACGGCGGCTACATCTTCAACGGACGCTGGCAGTTCTCCTCCGGCACCGACCACTGCGACTGGATCTTCCTGGGCGCCTTCCTCGGTGACGACGACGGCAAGGCGATGATGCCTCCGCAGAACTACCACGTGATCCTGCCCCGGTCCGACTACGAGATCGTCGAGGACTCCTGGGACGTCGTCGGCCTGCGTGGCACCGGCTCGAAGGACATCATCGTCAAGGATGCCTTCATCCCTGACTACCGGGCCGTGAAGTTCTCCCGCTTCCTGGACAGCTCCCAGCAGCGCGAGTCGGGGATGACCGCTTCGGGATACCACATTCCCTACACCACGGCGTTCCCGCTCGGCATCACCTCCGCGGTGATCGGCATCGCCGAAGGCGCGCTTGCCTCGGCGCTGGCCTACCAGAGCACCCGGGTCCAGATCACCGGCACCCAGGTGAAGGCCGACCCCTATGTGCTCACCGCGATCAGCGAAGCCGCGGAGGAGATCCGGGCCTCGCGGGTGACGATGCTCGACAACGTGCAGCGCTTCTACGACAAGGCGGAGAAGGGCGAGGAAGTCACCTTCGCCGACCGTGCCCAGTCCCGGCGCACCCAGGTCGCTTCGGCCTGGCGCGCGGTGCGGGCGATGGACGAGATCGTGGCCCGCTCGGGTGGCAACGGGATGCGGATGGACAACCCGATCCAGCGGTTCTGGCGCGATGCCCACATGGGTCTCGGCCACGCGATCCACGTCCCCGGCTCGGTGATGCACGCCTCCGCGCTCACCGACCTCGGCGTGACTCCGCCCCCCGGCCCGATGATCTCGATGATCTAGGCCCACCACACTTCTTCGAAAGGAACGGCAATGACGGACATCCGTGGACTCGGCTACCTGAAGGTACAGAGCCAAGACATCCCGCGCTGGCGTGAGCTGACCGTGGACTGCCTCGGCATGCAGGAGGTCGAGGGCCCCAACGAGGGTGCGCTCCACCTCCGGATGGACGAGCGCGCATCCCGCATGATCGTGGTCCCCGGCGACAGCGACAAGGTGCTCGCCGTCGGCTGGGAGGTGCGGGACCAGTTCGCCCTCGCTTCGGTCGGGCGCTCGATCGAGGCCGCCGGCGTCGCGGTCAAGGTGCTGACCCAGAAGGAGTGTGATGAGCGTCGGTTCGAGGCGGGCATCCGCTTCGACGACCCGGCCGGCACTCCGGTCGAGGTGTTCTTCGGCCCGGTCCTCGACCACAGCCCGGTGATCACCGGCCACGGCCAGAGCTTCGTCACCGGCAGCCAGGGCCTGGGCCACGTGGTCCTGCCGACCACGGCGCCCGAGGAGACCGTTGCCTTCTACACCGAGGTGCTTGGCTTCCTGCCGCGTGGCGCGTTCCGGCTCGGCGGTCTCGACTCTCCCGAGCCGGTGCACCGGGTCCGGTTCATGGGCGTCAACCAGCGTCACCACAGCCTTGCGGTCTGCCCCGCGCCGCATGGCGAGGAGCCCGGTCTGGTGCACCTGATGATGGAGGTCGACAGCCTCGACGCCGTCGGCCGCGCCCTCGACAAGGTCAACAAGGCCGACTTCTCGATCTCTTCGACCCTCGGTCGGCACACCAACGACAAGATGGTGTCCTTCTACGTCCGTGCGCCCGGAGGCTGGGACATCGAGTACGGCTGTGAGGGCATGCTCGTCGACGAGGAGTACTACACCGCCGAGGAGATCACCGCGGACTCCTACTGGGGCCACGACTGGTCCGGGTCCGAGCCGCTGGCTGCCTTCTCGACGCCATGAGCGTCGCGCCCGTCCCCGCGTCGGAGATCGATGCGTTCGACCACGAGGTCGACGTACTCGTCGTGGGGTTCGGGTGTGCCGGAGCGGCCGCCGCCCACGCGGCCGCGACCGCAGGAGCCTCGGTGACGGTCCTCGAGCGAGCCTCAGGGGCGGGAGGGTCCTCGGCCCAGTCCGGCGGTGAGCTCTACCTCGGCGGTGGTACGACGGTCCAGCGGGCCTGCGGGTTCGAGGACGACGCGGACAACATGTTCGCCTACCTGTCCGCTGCCCTCGGTCCACACGTGGACGAGGAGAAGCTCAGGCTCTACTGCGAGGGCAGCGTCGAGCACTTCGAGTGGTTCCGCGCCTGCGGTGTCACCTTCGAGGAGTCGCTCTACGACGCGCCCACGTGGATGCCACCCACCACCGACGGCCTGATGTGGCTCGGCGAGAACGCCTGGCCCTACAACGAGTTGGCCCGGGCCGTGCCTCGTGGCCACCGGCCGGCCACCGAGGGTTGGGCCGGGCACACGCTGATGACTTCCCTGGTGGATGCGGCCACGGCCGCCGGCGCAGGGATCCACACCGACACGCGGGCAAAGTCCCTGGTCGTCGATGAGGACGGCGCGGTCTGCGGCGTCGTGGCTCGTCGGTTCGGGAACGACGTGACCTATCGAGCCCGTGGGGGAGTGGTGCTCACCACCGGCGGCTTCGTGGACAACGAGGCGATGCTCGAGCATCACGCGCCGACCCTCCTGGGCCACGGCAAGATCAGCGACGGCCTCGACGACGGCAGCGGGATCGCGATGGCCGCCGTCCTGGGGGCCGCCACCCGGCGGATGGACGTTGTCGAGGCTGCCTACACGGCGCTGCCGGCGATGGTCTGCCGCGGGATGCTGGTCAACGGACACGGCGCTCGGTTCATCAATGAGGACGTCTACCCGGGTCTGTGGAGCCACGCGGCGCTGACCCAGCCGGGCCCGTGCTGGGTCGTGCTCGACGAGGAGGGTCTCGAGTCCGTTCCGGAGCGGGATCTGATGGGAGTGCGACCCACCCACGCGGCGGAGACCGTTGAGGAGCTCGAGGTCGACCTCGCCCTTCCGGAGGGCGCGTTGGCGGCCACGATCGCGGCCTACAACCGGCACGCTGCGCAGCGTGCGGACCCCCTGTTCCACAAGGACCCCCGCTGGCTCCGACCTCTGGTGGGACCCTTCGCTGCGGTCGACCCGCGGCTGGGCTTCTTCGCCGCAGGCCGGCCCAGCGCCGGAGCCGGAAGCGGGTTCGCGGGGTTCACCCTCGGCGGGTTGCACACCTGTCCCGACGGCCGCGTGCAGTCGGTGGACGGAACGCCGATCCCGGGACTCTTCGCGGCCGGCCGCGCCTCCTCGGGCATGCACGGCCACGGATACATCTCGGGCACGTCGCTGGGTGACGGCACGTTCTTCGGGCGCCGGGCCGGACGCTCCGCTGCCTTCAGCGGGGGTTGAGCAGGGCGGTCAGCGTCCGGGTGAGGTCGGAGACCACATCATCGACGGTGGGCGCCCCACCGGTCAGGGCGATCTGCTCGTGGTCGGCCAGCACCCGGAGGGCGATCACGACCATCCAGCGCAGGCGTCGGCGTACGACGGTCGGCGGCTGGTCGGACATCTGCGCAGCCAATTTTTCGTTGACCCACACGATGCCCCGAGGTTGGGTGGGCACGGTCAGGTGGTGGTCTGGCTCTGAAGTCGCCTCGGCGAGGAAGCGCAAGTACCAGTCGTGCTCGACGGACGAGACGGTCTCGGCCATCGGCTGGACGAGGATCCGTGACGCCTCTGCGACGGTGATGGCATGACCGGTGGCGTCGATTTCCGCGATCAGCTCGCAACGCCGGGCGTCAATGGGCCCCGAGCGGTGCTCGAGGATTGCGCGGACCAGGCCCTCGCGCGACCCGAAGTGGTAGGCGACCGCTGAGTTGTTGCGCTGGCCCGCCTCCGTGGCGACCAGTCGCATCGAGACTGCGTCCAGTCCGCGTTCGGCGAAGAGTCGTTCGGCCACGGTGATCATGCGGAGCCTGGCGCCCGGGTCCTGCTCAGTGGAAGGCATGCCCACAAGTCTAAGACATCTGTCTTAAATAGGGGTCGACCCATCCCACGAACCACACAGGAGTGGCCATGAAGTTAGCCACCGACCAGCTCGAGTCCGCGAAAGCGGCCTTCGGGCTCTTCAGCGAGACGCAGGCGCGCAACATGTTCTCCAAGGAGCATGGCTCCGGATTCGAGCCGATCGTGATCGAGGCGGCCCCGCGCACGCACTACATCCAGCCGGGCATGGTCAATGTCGCCCTCTTCGAGACCGATGAAGGGCTGCTCCTCGTCGACTGCGGCTGCGCCGGAGACGGACCGGCCCTGGTCAAGGCGGTCCGCGCGATCAGCGACAAGCCGCTGCACACGATCGTCTACACACACGGTCACAGCGACCACGCGTTCGGTGCGTGGGCGTTCCTCGAGGCGGGGGAGAAGCCGGAGATCATCGCCCACGAGAACCTGGTCGGGCACTTCCGCCGCTACATGCTGACCAACGGGCTCAACGCACGCATCAACGGTCAGGCCGGTCGCCATGACGGACCGGCCTGGGCGGGGAAGTCGGAGGCCGACTTCGACTGGCCGACCCGCACCTTCTCCGGCGACCGGCTCGACCTGACCATCGGCGGCGAGCGCTTCGAGCTGCACCACGGCATGGGCGAGACGGACGACGCGGTGTGGGTCTGGGCACCCGAGCGCGGCGTGATCGCGGCCGGCGACCTGGTCACCGGATACTTTCCCAACGCCGGAAACCCGAAGAAGGTGCAGCGCTGGGCCACCGAGTGGGCCGATGCCGCTGAGGCGATGGCCGCGCTCGACCCGAAGGTGATCATTCCCGGTCACGGCGCGCTGGTCACCGGTCACGAGGCTATCAAGGAGGAGCTGACCACGATGGCGGCGTACCTGCGCCACATCAACGATCACGCGGTGCGAGGCCTCAACGAAGGAGTCCTGCCCGACCACATCATCGAGTCGCTCGAGGTGCCGGCTTCCTACGCCGACCACCCGCGACTGCCTCCCGTCTATGACCGGCCGGAGTTCGTGGCCCGCAACGTCGTCCGTCGCTACGGCGGCTGGTGGGACGGTTATCCCTCGCACCTGTTGCCGGCCACCCAGGAGCAGCAGGCGGCCGAGGTCGCCGCGCTCGCGGGTGGCGTACCCGTTCTGGTCAGTCGGGCCCGGGCACTGGTCGCGACCGACCTACGCCTGGCCACGCACGTCGCGGAGTGGGCGTTCCTCGCCGACCGGAACGACGCCGAGGCCCAGGCCTGCTATGAAGAGATCCTCGAAAAGCGCGCGGCGAGCGAGAAGGGCCTGATGGCCCAGACCAACCTGCGTGTGGGCAAGCGGTGGGTTGAACAGGCACGGGTCGAACACACACGGAAGGAACAAGCATGAGCACGCAGCGTCCCAACGTGGTCGTCGTCCTTCTCGACGACGTCGGCTTCGGTGCTGCGGGAACCTTCGGCGGACCCGTCACCACTCCCACCCTCGATACACTCGGAGCGGAGGGACTGCGTTACAACCGCTTCCACACCACCGCGATCTGCTCGCCGACACGCGCCGCGTTGCTCACCGGAAGGGACGCCCACGCTGCCGGGGTCGGCACGGTGCTGAATTCAGCGTTCGATCATCCTGCATATCGTGGGGTGCTCCGGCCGGAGGCAGCCCCCGTCGCCGGCATGATGCGTGAGGGTGGCTACAGCACCGCTTGTATCGGCAAGTGGCACCTGGCTCCTGCCTGGGAGTCGTCGCAGGCGGGGCCGTTCGACCGGTGGCCCACGGGGCAGGGCTTCGACACGTTCTACGGCTTCCTGGGCGGCGAGACCCACCAGTTCCAGCCGACGCTCTTCGAAGGCACCGCGCCCGTGGAGCGTCCCGAGGGTGAGGACTACCACCTCACCGAGGACCTGGTTGACCGCTCGCTCTCGTGGATCCAGATGCAGCGCGCGATGACGCCGGACAAGCCGTTCTTCCTCTACCTGGCGCCCGGTGCCACGCACGCGCCGCTGCACGTTCCGGAGGACTGGTCCAGCAAGTACGCCGGCGCGTTCGACGCGGGGTGGGACGAGATGCGCGCCCGGACCCATGCCCGCCAGCTCGAGGAGGGGGTCATCCCCGCGGACAGCCGGCTCACCCCGAGGCCGGCCGAGATCCCCGCGTGGGATGACCTCGAGGACGACGAGCGTCTGGTCGCCGCGCGGTTGATGGAGGTGTACGCCGGGTTCCTCGAGCACACCGACGTCCAGATCGGTCGGCTCGTCGAGGGGCTCAAGAAGTCGGGCGACTTCGAGAACACGCTGTTCTGCTACGTGGTCGGCGACAACGGCAGCAGTGCCGAGGGCGGCCCGCCCGGCAGCATCAACTACATGGGTGCGCTGCAGGGAATGCAGGAGTCGCTGCAGGCCCAGGTGTCCGGTCTCGACCGGATCGGCGGACCGGACAGCTATGCGCAGTACCCGGCTGGCTGGGCCTGGGCGATGACCGCGCCGTTCCAGTGGATGAAGCAGGTCGCCTCGCATCTCGGCGGCACCCGCAACCCGATGGTGCTCACGTGGCCCGAGGGCATCTCCAGCTCGGGCGAACAACGCAGCCAGTTCGCCCACGTCAACGACCTGGCTCCCACGCTGCTGGAGGTGGCCGGGCTCGAGGCGCCCAGCCACGTCGCCGGCGTGGCACAGTTGCCGATGGACGGCACCAGCCTGGTCTACTCGTTCGACGATGCCACCGCTCCCGAGCGGCACGAGACGCAGTACTTCGAGGTCAACGGTCATCGGTCGATCTATCACCGGGGCTGGTTGGCCTCCGCGCACCATGGCGGCGTGCCCTGGACGGTCGGGTTGCCCGGCGAGCCACGTGACTTCGACGAGGACCGCTGGGAGCTGTTCGACCTCGAGAGCGACTTCAGCCAGTCCGTCGACCTCGCCGCGGAGCACCCCGAACGCCTGGCCGAGCTCAAGGCTCTCTTCGAGCGCGAGGCCGAGCGGGTCGGCATCCTGCCGCTGATGGACGCCCGGGTCTCGCGCACACGAATGCCGAATCTGACCGAGGGACGAACCAGCTTCACCTTCCACCCCGGCGTGGTCGGCGTCCCGGAGAGCCAGGCACCGCGGATGGTCGGCCGCTCGTGGCATCTGCGCGCCAGCCTGGACGTGGGCGCCGACGGAGCGCGAGGCGTGGTTGCGACGATGGGTGGGCGAGCCGCCGGGTGGTCCCTGTGGCTCGACGAGAACGGATGTCCCCGACTCACCTATCGCACCTTCGAGGTGGACGCGCTGGACCTCGGGGCTCCGGCCCTCGGCGAGGGGCGCCACGAGATCGAGGTCATCCACCGCTACGACGGCGGCGGACGCGGTCGAGGCGCGGAGCTGTCCCTGGTGTGCGACGGCGCAGAGGTGGCGAAGGGCAGGATCCGGGCCACTCCGCCCGCGATCTTCTCCATCGACGAGACGTTCGACATCGGCACCACGACCGGGTCACCCGTGGGTGACCACCCCGTGTCCTGGCCGTTCGAGGGTGGGTCCATCGCCCGCGTGGACATCGAGCTGGACGGATGAGCAGCGACCTGCCGCAGGTGTGACAGTGGGCACTGCACACCTGCGGCAGGTCAGGTCGCCGTCTGGATCCTCAGCGAGAGGAGGCCGGCAACAGTCGTTTGGATGCCTCGTGGGCGCCGAGGACCAGCTTGGCCCGATCGGTGCCGCTGCGGGCCTCGACTGCCTTCTCGTTGCCCGCCGCGACCTGCACGGGTCCTTCAGGAAGCGCCGCCAGCGCCTGCCTGGCCACGTCGTCCGGCTCGGAGACGTGCATCCCGGGAATGTCGAAGTTCAAGCCGGCCCGGGCCATCGCCGGGGTCCGGGTGACCCCGAGGACGAACTCGACGACGTCGACGTCGTATTCGCGCATTTCGAGCCAGAGTCCCTCGGCGAAGACGCGGCAGAAGGCCTTGACCGCGGAGTAGATGCTGATCTGCGCCTGGCCCATGAAGCCGGCCAAGGAGCCGACCAGCAGGATGCCACCTCGACGACGTTCCTTCATGGGTGCACCGAAGTGCTGGACCAGGGCCATCTGGGCGCCGACGTTGAGGTCGATCACCTGCTGGAACCGCGCAAGGTCCCCGGAGACGAACTCGTGACCGTAGGTGTTCGCGCCGGCGTTGAAGACCAGCAGCCCCACCTCGACGTCGTCGGTGGCCTCCCGGATGCGCGACATGGCGTCACTCTCGGTGAGGTCCACCGCGAGTGTCCTGACCTCGACGCCCTTGGCCCGGACCTCGGTGGCGGTCTCTTCGAGCGGGCCCGGCTTGCGGGCCAGCAGGACAAGGTTGAGGCCGGCGTCCGCAAGCTGGTGGGCGAACGACGCGCCCACACCTTCGGAACCACCCGCAACGACGGCCCAAGGGCCGTACTTCGAGGAGTCGGTCATGCGTGGCTCGCTTCCGTGTCTGCTTCCGGGTTGACCGGAGTGGGGGTGTCGTCCTGGACGGGGAGGTCGCCGTGCTCCACGGCGCCCCTGATGCTCTCTCGCAGGCTCTGGCAACCACTGAAGGTCTCGCCGTTGGGGCCTGGTCGGGGTGAGGCTGCGCGCCGCTCCACACAGGTGTCGAGGGCGTCGTCACTCCACTGGATGCTGGTCTGCTCGAAGCTGCTCTTGCGGACCTGCACCAGCGCGGAGCAGGCCGCACAGGTGACCTGGTGCATCGGCCCGTCGTCAAGACGGTTGTCGGGACGGACGGACATCAGACCTTCTCGGCCGCGTCGGCACGGTCCGCGATGTTCTGCTCGACCTCGGCACGCCAGGCCTCGTTGGGCCGGGTGGTGTCGATCTCGAACTCGAACCGCTCGGTCATCTCGGGGGCCACGTCCGCGACGTCGACGTAGAACTGCTCGTACCAGCGACGAAGCTGGTAGACCGGGCCGTCCTCCTCGCACAGCAGGGGGTTGTCGATGCGTGTCTTGTTCTTCCAGATCTCGACGTCCTGCTCGAACCCGATCTTGATGAAGTCGCCCATCTTGCGGGCCATCGCCTCGGCGGCAGCATCGTCGAGGCCGGGAAGCTTCTTCACAATCACGCCGTACTGGAGGACAAAAGTGTTCGCGTCCACCGGGTAGTGGCAGTTGATCAGCACGCTGGGCACGTCCGGCGCGTCCTCGTAGTGATAGGTGAGGTCATCGATCATGAAGGACGGACCGTGGTAGGACGCAACCGACGAGTTCCCGGTCGACTTGGGAGCGGTGCTCCCCTCCGTCTGGGGACGGATGATGTCCTCGCGGCCGGTCCCGGTCATGAACTGGGTGGCGACGTGTCCCTCGAAGATGTTCTTGAAGAAGGTGGGGAAGGAGTAGTGCACGTAGAAGAAGTGCGCCATGTCCACGACGTTGTCGACGATCTCGCGACAGTTCGCGCCCTCGATCGTGGTCTGGTACCAGACCCAGTCGGTGTACTCCGGGTCGTCGTACCCGGAAATCTTCGGGATCGTCACGTCCTCCGGCGGAGGGTTGCCCTCGGGGTCGTTCCACACGAAGAGCAGGCCGTCCTGCACCAGCGTCTGCCAGGCCTGCGTGCGCGCGCGCAGCGGCACCCGACGGGCGTAGGGGATGGCCTTGCACTTCCCGTCCCCGCCCCAGCGCCAGTCGTGGAAGGGGCAGGCGATCTCGTTGCCTTTGACGGTGCCCTGGGTGAGGTCACCGCCCATGTGGCGGCAGTAACCGTCGAGCACGCTGACCTTGCCGTCCTCGCCTGCGAAGACGACCAGCTTCACACCGAACGCGGTGATCCGGTGTGGCTTGCCGTCAGCGAAGTCCCGCTCGAGTCCGAGGCAGTGCCAGCCTCGTGCGAACCGTGTGGGTGCCTCATCCGACTCGATCTGGCGGACCTCATTATCGGCGACGCTCATGTCTTGACTCCGTTCGTTCCAGGCGTTTTTTCGAGTGTCGTCCGCGCCGGCCACCACGACGTGGCGGATCCCACTCACCGGAAGGTCACGACAGGCCGGCTGATCCCGCTCAGTGGGTGGACCACGCCGCCGACTACCGGTTGGTAGGATGATCGGTGGGACGAAAGGGGCCAGAAGATGCCACGGATCGCCGAGTCCAGGCCTCCGGCCGAGCCGTCCTCGCCGGGCCAGAAGGACCGCTACCGCCGGATTTTGCGCGCCGCGGCGCGTCACGGCGCCGAGCGTGGCATGGAGCGGATGCAGATGCACGACGTTGCCAAGGACGCCGGTGTCGCAATCGCGACGCTCTACCGCTACTTCCCCTCCAAGACCCACCTCTTCACCGCCATCATGTCCGACCAGGTCCGGCGGGTCGACGCGGCCACGACGTCACTGCCTCCCGGTCACGACCCGGTCGAGGCAGTGACCGGCATGCTGAACGTCGCCATGCGGCAGTTGCTCAGCACGCCCCTGCTCGCCCACGCGATGATGGTGTCCAACAACAACGCGGTTGCCGAGCGCTCCGACGATGCCCAGGCGACCTCGTTCGTCTCGGTGATCCTGCGAACGGCCGGGGTCGCCGTCCCCGACCAGCACCAGCTGCGTCTGGTGCGACTGGTCGAGCAGGCCTGGTACGGCATCATCATCT
>JAKDNC010000475.1 GCA_030452025.1 Nocardioides sp.
GACAGATGGCTGACTTCGTCGTCGTCGACACCCAGATCGTCGACGTAGAGAACATCCCCCCGCAACGGCTCATGCAGTTTCCGATGATCTCCCAGTTCCTGATCCCCCTGATCGCGCAGGACCGCACCTGGGTGGTCAATGTCGGGGAAGACTCGATGGACGGTGTGACCGGCACGTTCCGTGCCCTCACCTTCTTCCGCAACTCACAAGCCCTCCACCCGGCACGCACCATCGCTGTCCTCAACAAGGTCTCACGTGACACCCCCTTGAACGAGGAAGCCATTGAACGCTCCGTCGCCAAGGCCGAGCTGGGGCACTTCATCGGCTCCGTTGGTGTCGACAACCGGATCAAGCGAGCCATGACCCATGGCCAAACCGTCGTCGCGAACCCGGTACTGCGGCCCCTCCTGGACGCCGTACTGAACCGCATCACCGGCGACGACCGGTTCAACGAACACCGGCGGTACCTCCAGGATCAGCGCCACCGTGAACGGCCAACTGCTGCTTCCACCAAGGAAGGATCACCCCCGCCGAAGAGGTGGTGGAACGCGTGGATGTGGTGGCTCCGGTGAAGCCGGGATGGACGCTGGTCGACCTGTGCAACCTGATCAGCAAGACCCTCCTCGGTGAAGACGCAGGCACCCTCCGAGAACACCCCGACCTTGACCAGAGCTCCCTACTGGTGCTGCCGGTGTGGGCGTGGGTGAAGCCCGGCCGGTCACTGGGTCGCAAGGAACGGGCCGGGCCCCTGTTTCCGGCCCGTGTCCGCTGGGACGACGACGGCCCGACGGTGCGACTGGTCGACCCCGGTACCGCGGTCAGCCTGCGATGGAGCATCGACGGGCTCGGTATCACCGACGAAGGGACCTGCAAGGTGGAGCCCGACCCCCACGAGGGGCTGCGACTCGTCGAGGGCACACTGCCGCCGAACGTGACCGCCGACGCCGACCACCTGGCGGCCGGCGACGACCACGCCCCCGGGTCCGCACAGTGGCTGGCCGAAACCGGCGAGCACGCCCGCTGGGAGCTGCTGCAGCTGCTCGAAACCGTCACCCGCACCGCACTCGAACGCGCCCACGCCGGGTTGGTCGCCGAATACGCCCACCAGGTGTACGGCGACCCGTCGGCCGCCTCAGGCCCGATCCTGCACCCCGAAACTTTGGAGACGATGCGGTTGCGCATCGTCTACGGAACCGGCGATGAGAAGTCCGGGAAGGAACCGCCGATGACGCGGGTGCTGCGCGACATGCACGACCCGGCAACGTTCACCAACGTCGAACCGCAACGGTGGCTGCGGGTGCGGGTCGGGAAGTTGGCCCGCAACTGGGTCTCCCGCGAAGCCGGGGACCCCGAGGAGGGCCCACGCATCCGGCGGGTCGCTCGTGAGCTCGGGGTCACTGACCCCGGGCAGGTCTCGGCCGCGTTGGACGGCATCGGCACCAAACGAGTCGAAGACGCCCTCGCGCTCGCCCCCAACCCGGACGCGCTGGGGGTGCCGTTCAACCCGCGCAGCGGGGACATCGGTCTCCTCGACAGCAGGTTGCACGCCCGACGGTGATCCGGGGTCCGCGTTTTGCGGCATGGTGACCAACAGAGGCGGAAACACCAGAGAGGGCGAGGCAAGGCAGATGGCGACTCAACGACGACCCGACCATGCGCTCAAGGTAGGTGCGGCGGTCGCAACCGCCGTTTCCTTGGCGGTTGCGGGACTCATGACGGCAGCCTCACCCACGGTTGCTGCGCCCCCAACGACGCTGAGCGCGTCGTTGGCTATCGACAACCCGAGCGCCCCGCAGGACACCTCCGTGTTCCAGGGCACCGGGACTGTCCGTGTGCTCGGCACCCAGAGCCCCGGCGACGTGGACAACGATGGCCGCGGCGACCAACTGACTGTGTGGGTGAAGAAGAAGCGCACCGCGTGGACCCGCTGGGCGAGCACCACCACTGACCCGGAGTCGGGCCGCTATGCGTCGGTGAAGACCGTCCCGGCCACGGCCGGCACCTACCAGTTCGCCGTCACCCGAGGCAGCAGCAAACCGGCCCGTGCGAAGGTGAAGAGCATCATCGCCACCAAGACGAAGGTGCACCGTTCCTACGTGCGGTTGAAGCGGATCCGTTCCTGCGCGCCGCGTAACCGCAAGGTCCGCATCCATGGGGTGGCCCACCCTGCGGTCTCCCAGCGGGCAATCCGCCTGACGCAGCGGCTCGGCAAGCGGGGCGCGTGGAGGGGCATCCGAGGCGGCCGAACCACCACCACCAACAGGGGCACCTGGTCGATCCGGGTCAAGCCGTCACCCCGCACACGCAAGACAGTGTTCGTTCGTGCCTGGCTCTGGGAGCCAGCAGTACGGGAGTGGCGACGCTCGCAGGTACGTATCTTCCGGTGGTGCTGACCGGAATGCGGCACCAACTGACCTCCACTGCTGCGGCCTCGCTCGCGCTGGCGTTCGCCCTGACCGGTTGCAGCCACGACGACACCAACGGTGGCGACGGCGACGAGGCGAGCACCACGTGGACGGTCGACGAAGTCCAAGCCAAGCTCTCCGAGTCGGTGGCCCAGAACCTGTCGGTCTCGATCGACCAGGTGACGGTGCGCTGCCCCGAGGGTCTCGACACTACCGCTGAGGAAGCCGTCGAGATGACGTGCACCGCCCAGGTGGGGAATCAGAGGTACCCGATCAAGGTGCGCAGCGAAGACGGCGACGATGCGCTACTCCACTGGCGTCACACGAACGGGGCCAACAACTGATGAGCACTGCCCTGCCCTGCAACAGCCAGGTCGCCCTCGCCCCGCCGGTCCCCCTCGGGCACGACCCGCACCTACAGAGGCACAGCACCGACGCCACCGGCACCCCTGCCGGCACCGCCCTACTCACCCCCGACGGGTGGACCACCTTCGAGGCTGTCCGCGCCGGCGACCAGGTGGTCGGCTCACAGGGCACGCCCACCACGGTCACCGACGTGTTCACCCACGGTGTACGCCCCACAGCTCGGGTGGTGTTCGCCGACGGCAGCCACGTCCTTGTCGGAGCCGACCACCCATGGCCGGTGCGACTGGACGACGCCGAACCCGACCTGATCGGGACCATGCAGGTCTCCAAGGCCCTCGACGCCGGGACCGGGGTCTGGTCCCCGGTACCGCATCCCGTCTCGTTCGCGCCGCGTTGCTCCCGGCACGCCCACCCGCTCACACCGGTCGAGGCGGAACGTCTCGGCCACGCGTACCAGGCGTTCGACGAGACCACCTACAGACGGCTGCTCGATGGGCTCGGATGTGAGGTGTCGCTGGCCAGCGACTGGCGGGTGCCTC
>JAKDNC010000476.1 GCA_030452025.1 Nocardioides sp.
CCCACATGCCCGCAGCCGATCGCCCCGCCCTCGGCCGCGAAGCGGAACACGTACCGGTCCCCGTACTCCTCCTGCCCCGCATGCCCCTCGATCGGGCACTTGATGCCGTAATGGGTCAGTGAACCAGATCGTCCCGTCGGCCCTCTGGCCCACGTCGTTGGGTGAGTTCAGGCGTGCCGCGCCGAAGCGGTCCACCAGAACCTCCGGGGCGTACCGCGCCCCGTCCCGGCCGAGCGTGCGGCCGTTGGTGAACTCGGCCTCGGTGCTGATCTCGCTCGTGGTGCCGCTCGCCTCCGATAGCTCCAGCACCCGGTTACCGGGGACGTCGCTGATGCGCAGCACGCCGCGGGCCGGGATCCAGGCGGGCCCTCGGCCCAGGTGAATCTCTCCGCGACCTTCTCCAGGCGGGCGCCGGGTGCGAGCAGGTGATCGATGGTCATGTTTCTGCCTTTTACGATGAGCTCGAGGACGAGCTCTGCGGTGGGTTCTCGGCGACCACCCAGTGCCATTCAGGAGTCCACCCGTTCTCCGGGAAGGCGCTGAGCCGGCCCTGCAGGGACCCCGGAATCGGGATGCCGGCGAGGGCGAAGGCAGCGGCGAGAACCGTGCAGTACATGAACTCGCTCGCGATGCCGAGGGCGCGACCGTCCTTCGCGGGGATCGAGTTGTTCGTCATCTTCCTGAGACGAACATGCTTGATCTCAAGGTAGGTGTACCAGCACAGCTCGATCATCTTCTCGAAGGAGCCATCCCCTCCTTCTGTCGGGGCCAGGAGATCCCTGATCTCCTTCCAGGCTTCCTCCTTGGCCTCGCCCCGGGAGGCCTCAGCGAGATGCTCCCACCCCACGGCCAGCGAAAGTATCGATGCTCGGGCGTCGATCGCAAAGCCATGATGGTGCGCGTCGAGGACCGACAGCAGATGCGGGACCCTGTCGCACAGCGCCACCCATTTCACGAGCGCAGAGAGCCCACCGAGCTCTCCGAGGCCGGCCAGCACTGGACTCGCGCCGTTGGTCCCACCGCTGCGCAGGGGATCCGCGCCGGTGACGGCTGAGGAACCACGAGCGCCCAGCAAGCTCTTCGACCACCAGTCCATCGCCGCTGGGCGCGACCCCTCAGGCGCGGAGGATTCGACTCTGAGCTCGCGCAGAGGGTTCCCACGCGGACGGCCGACGGCATCGATCAGGCAGAGCATCGCCGTCACCTCCCTGCGCGCCGTATCCAGGTCAATCGTCGACTCGCTCTCCCACCGCAGGCGAAGACGCATTCGGTTCCTGCCGGAGAAGCCATCGATCGCACTTGCCGCCACCGAATAGGCGGCGGAGAGCGTAAGCGTCGTCGACCGGCCGTGGCACCGCATGGACACGGGGTCGTACAGGTCCACGAGGTCATCGATGCGCCGACCGATCAGCTCCTCGGTGCGGAGATGATCCAGATCATGCTCATCCCTGACGAAGAACTCGCCCACCGCCTGCGGATCGAGCGCGAGCTCGAGGGTGCGGACGTGACGGCTGTCGAAGGTCTCGTCGGGCCTCTCGTACGGGTTCGACACGAGGAGGTCGTCGAGCGCGACGGTGATCCTCCCATTGGTGAAGAAGGAGCCATCGAGGACAGCAGTGAAATCACTTCCCTCCCGCGTCCGTCCCTCGATCGACCGCCTCATCAACAACGTCATCCACTCATCGTGGCCCATGTCGAGATGGAGAACAGGGCGCCCATCGTCGAACATGAGCAAGCATGACTCCGCGCCTGGGACGGAGGCGAGTGACGTGAAGATGCCCTGACGGATGCTGAGGTCCATGAATACACCCTG
The DNA here is from genome assembly GCA_030452025.1 of Nocardioides sp. Taxonomy (GTDB): domain Bacteria; phylum Actinomycetota; class Actinomycetes; order Propionibacteriales; family Nocardioidaceae; genus Nocardioides. Next base: position 1,814 of record JAKDNC010000476.1, read on the forward strand.
TCCGAATCGGCCCAGGAGCGGAACCCTGGAGCAGAAGTGGGACTTCGGCCCGGAGCGGGCTGGGTCGATCGAGCAGCGACACCTGTCTCTCCACCATGACCTCGACGTCCCTGATCACCGGCGCCAGCTCCGGCCTCGGCACCGAATACGCCCGCCAGCTCGCCCGCCGCGGCGAACACCTCGTCCTCGTCGCCCGCGACGCCGACCGGCTCGAGCAGCTGGCCACCGAACCGACGCAGGCGGGGGCCAGCGTCGTCGAGGCGCTCGGCGCGGACCTGTCCACGACCGAGGGGATTACGGCGGTCACCGGCCGCCTCCAGGACCCGGCACGCCCGGTCGACACGCTAATCAACAGCGCCGGCTTCGAGCTCCCCCTCGCCTTCGAGCAGAACGACATCGAAGACGAGGCGCGCCACCTCCGCCTCCACATCGAGGTGCCGATGCGGCTCATGCCCGCCGTTCTACCGGGCATGCTCGAGCGCCGCTCCGGCACGATCCTCAACATCGCCTCGGCCGCGGCCGTCATGCCCCGCTCCACCTATGCGGCGGCGAAGTCCTGGCAGGTGATGTTCTCCCGCTGGGCGAGCAGCTACTACCGCTCCCGCGGCGTCACCGTCACCGCCGTCTGCCCCGGCTACACCCACACCGACTTCCACGCCCGCCTGGGCCTGCCCAAGGGCGAGGAGGGCATCCCCGACTGGCTGTGGCTCCAGGTGCCGCGGGTGGTCCAGGAGTCGCTGCGGGACGTGGCGCGGGGTCAAGCCGTGTCCGTGCCGAGCAAGCGGTACAAAGCGATCTACACCGCGGCGCGGCTGGCTCCGACGGGGCTGATGGCGAAGCTGGCGGCGCGGAGCGGTGAGCTGCTCGACGGTTTCCGAACGACACGAGCGTCTCGCCATGCGCCGACGCCGCTTCCTTCACCTCCCCGCCATCGCGACCCTCGCTCTGTTCACAGCGGCCTGCGGTCCCCCGCACCTCGAAGACGTCTCCGAGGACGGGGACATGATCCTCAGCGAGGCCGGCTTCAGCCCTCCCGACCTGGAGATGCAGGTCATCGAGGGCCCTTCCGAAGTCACTTCGGAGTGGAGCCACGTCGTCATCTTCTCCGGTCCGGCCACCGAGGTCGAGGCCTGGGTCGAGGCGAACTTCCCGAACGGCATCGAGTCCCGCGCCTACAAGGACAACATGCAGATCGCAGTGGACCAGGTGGGCGAGGGCGTGCAGAAGAAGGGCGACCGCCTCGCGAGCGGCGCCCATGGCCCGGTCGTCTTCGTTGTCGTGGTGGGCCAGGAGAGCGAGCCGACGGTCCACGTCGCGGTGCGGAGCACCGTCCGCTGACCGGCACCTCGACTTCTCCGGCAGCTGTCATATCCGCCGCCACCCGCGGGGACGATGTCGTCGCCGCACCCGGAGGGCAGCCGGACGCCCACGAGTCGCAGGAGGCACGGGCATGTGGATTTCCACGGAAGGGTCAGCGCTGGTCGGCAACACTTG
>JAKDNC010000477.1 GCA_030452025.1 Nocardioides sp.
GTTGGTTTGGCGCTGTCGGCGTCTCGCTCGTGCCTCGCTGCGCCGCCTCAGACGCCGCGGAACCTGTTGATGGCATCCACGTGCTGCTCACGGAACTGCGCGTCACGCACGCCGAGCCCCTCCTCCGGCGCCAGGCAGAGCACGCCGACCTTGCCCTGGTGCTTGTTGTGGTGCACGTCTAGCGAGGCCTGACCGACCTCGTCGAGGGAGTAGGTCCGCGACAGGGTCGGATGGATCATGCCCTTGGAGATCAGGCGGTTCGCCTCCCACGACTCGCGGTAGTTCGCGAAGTGCGACCCGACGATCTTCTTCAGGTTCATCCACAGGTAGCGGTTGTCGTACTGATGCATGTAGCCGCTGGTCGAGGCGCAGGTGACGATGGTGCCGCCCTTGCGTGCCGCGAAGACCGAGGCGCCGAAGGTCTCCTTGCCCGGGTGCTCGAAGACGATGTCGACATCCTCGCCACCGGTCAGCTCACGGATCTTCTTGCCGAGGCGACGCCACTCCTTCGGGTCCTGGGTGTTCTCGTCGGACCAGAACTTCCAGTCCTCCTCGGAGCGGTTGATGATCAGCTCCGCACCCATCTTCCGACAGATCTCCGCCTTCTCGTCGTTGGAGACGACACAGATCGGCGTCGCGCCACCGTTGACGGCGTACTGCGTCGCGAAGCCGCCGAGGCCACCCGAGGCGCCCCAGATCAGGACGTTGTCACCCTGTTTCATGCCGGCGCCGTTGCGGCTGACCAACTGGCGGTAGGCGGTGGAGTTCACCAGGCCGGGGGAGGCAGCCTCCTCCCAGGTCAGGTGGTCGGGCTTGGGCATCAGCTGATTCGACTTGACCAGCGCGATGTGGGCGAGCCCGCCGAAGTTGGTCTCGAAGCCCCAGATGCGCTGCTCGGGGTCGAGCATCGTGTCATTGTGGCCGTCCGAGCTCTCCAACTCGACCGAGAGGCAGTGTGCGACGACCTCATCGCCGGGGTTCCACGAGTGGACGCCAAGGCCGGTCTTGAGCACGACGCCCGAAAGGTCGGAGCCGACCACGTGATAGGGCAGGTCGTGCCGCTTGCCGAGCGGAGAGATCTTGCCGTAGCGCTCAAGGAAGCCAAAAGTGGGCATCGGCTCGAAGATCGAGGTCCACACGGTGTTGTAGTTGATCGCCGAGGCCATCACGGCCACATAGGCCTCGCCCGGGCCGAGTTCAGGAAGGGCGACGTCCTCCACGTGCAGGGACTTGCGTGGGTCCTTGTCGCGGCTTTCCTGGCCTTCGAAGATGTCGACCTCGTCCTTGTGGATCGTCACGGCGCGGTAGGACTCGGGAACGTCGAGGTTCGCGAAGTCCTCCTTGCTGGTGTCTCCGGCGAGGATCGCGTCAAGAATTTGCTGCACTGGGGGACTCCCTGTGATCAAGTTGGGGGCGATTCGAGGTCAACGTACCGGTCGGTAACGTGCGGCGGGGTCCGATGAGACGGACGTCTCGTCATTCCCGCTCGGGTCCAGCCCGGTTGGATGGGTCAGTGGGCCGCAGGTGCGGGCTCGACGAGCTCGACGAGTACGCCGCCCGCGTCCTTGGGGTGCACGAAGTTGATCCGCGAGTCGGCCGTGCCGCGACGCGGGGCGTCGTAGAGCAGCCGGAGGCCACGCTCACGCAGGATCGTCGAGACCTGGTCGAGGTCGGTGACCCGGTAGGCCAGCTGCTGCAGGCCCGGGCCGCTGCGGTCGAGGAACTTCGCGATCGTCGACTCCTCGCTGATCGGGGCCAGGAGCTGGATGCAGGAGCCGGAGTCCCCGACGGCCACCATGGCCTCGCGGACACCCTGCTCCTCGTTGGTCTCCTCGTGGACCACCGTCATCCCGAAGGAGTCGCGGTAGAAGGCCATCGCCTCGTCCAGATCGGCCACAGCGATGCCGACGTGGTCGATGTGCGTGAACAGGTGTCGGGGGATCTCCACTGGTGCGGTCATGGGCGTCATCCTCCTACGTCAAGCCCTTCGCGAGTGAGTACGTCCACATCCGGGACACGTGGTGGAGGCTGGCACACCGGCGCTAGGCTCGCAGCATTCCATTCGCGTACCAGCAGGAGGAACCCACCATGTCGTCCAAGTCAGGCGGATCCGTCATCGTCGCTGGGGCCCGCACCCCGGTCGGTCGTCTTCTCGGCGGCCTCAAGGGCCAGTCCGCAGCCGACCTCGGTGGCGTCGCCATCCAGGGCGCCCTGGACAAGGCCGGCATCGCCGGCGAGAAGGTCGACTACGTGATCATGGGTCACGTCATCCAGGCCGGTGCCGGCCAGATCACCGCCCGACAGGCAGCGGTCAAGGGTGGCATCCCGATGGACGTCCCCGCGATCACCATCAACAAGGTGTGCCTCTCGGGGATGAACGCCATCGCCATGGCCGACCAGCTGATTCGGGCCGGTGAGCACGAGATCGTCGTCGCCGGTGGCATGGAGTCGATGACCAACGCCCCCCACATCCTCCCGAAATCCCGCGAGGGCTTCAAGTACGGCGACGTGTCGCTGGTCGACTCGATGGCCTACGACGCCCTCTACGACCAGTTCACCGACCAGCCGATGGGCACCCTGACCGAATCCTGCAACTCGGCCGGCGAGAACCTCACCCGCGAGGAGCAGGACGAGTTCTCGGCCCGCTCCCACCAGCTCGCGGCCCAGGCTTGGAAGAACGGCGTCTTCGACGACGAGGTCGTCCCGGTCGAGATCCCGCAGCGCAAGGGCGATCCGGTCGTCATCTCCCAGGACGAGGGCATCAGGGGCGACACCACCGCGGAGTCCCTCGGCAAACTCCGTCCTGCTTTCGACAAGTCCGGCACGATCACCGCAGGTTCCTCCTCGCAGATCTCCGACGGCGCCTGCGCCGTGCTGGTGATGAGCAAGGCGAAGGCCGAGGAGCTGGGCCTGGAGTGGCTGGCCGAGATCGGCGCCAGCGGCCAGGTCGCCGGCCCGGACTCCACACTGCAGCTGCAGCCGGCCAACGCGATCACCAAGGCCGCGGCCAAGGAGGGCATCGCCGTCTCCGACGTTGACCTGTTCGAGCTCAACGAGGCCTTCGCCGCTGTCGGCATCGAGTCGGCCCGCCAGCTCGGCGTGGACCAGGACAAGGTCAATGTCAACGGTGGCGCCATCGCCATCGGCCACCCAGTCGGCATGTCCGGCGCCCGCATCGTCCTCCACCTCGCGCTCGAGCTTCAGCGCCGCGGTGGCGGCACCGGTGCCGCTGCGCTCTGCGGCGGTGGCGGCCAGGGCGACGCCCTGATCATCCGGGTGCCTGCCTCCAAGTGAGCCA
>JAKDNC010000478.1 GCA_030452025.1 Nocardioides sp.
CACGGTTATCCCGACGGTAACGCAGATCACCTTCACATGTCAGGAGCCGTGCCGCACATCCTCGGCTGCGTTATCGCTTCGCGACCATCGTCGGTGTTCTGCGACCGGCCGGAATGGCTCCGGGCCAATGACTATTGTCTGCCGTCGGGCAGGGGCGTACGTTTAACGCACGACGACAGCGCGGAACGTGGAAACCTGTGAACCGCCGTCGGGGCGAAAACATCTCTCGGCCTTGTGCTGCATCAGAATGTCACAGAGAGGATTCGTCATGGATGAGGAAACGTTCAACGATCTGATGGTGTCCGCGGATGCAGGTCTGATCGTAGTGACCACAGCAGTGGAGAACGAACAAGCCGGTTGCCTGGTGGGTTTCCACTCGCAGTCGAGCATGTCCCCTCAGCAGTACGGCTTCTGGCTGTCGAAGGCCAACCACACCTATCAGGTGAGTCTGCGGGCTACCCATTTCGCAATCCACTTCCTCACTGTCGACGATCTCGCCATGGCTCAGCGCTTCGGTGCCCGTTCTGGTGAGGACACTGACAAGTTCCGCGGACTCGATGTCGACCCCACCGAGCAGGGAGTGCCACTGCTCAGCGCTCTGCCCAATCGACTGGTCGTTGAGCGCATCACCATGCTCGACGACGGAGGAGACCACGTCGCAATCACCGCTCGGGTGATCTCGAGCGAGACCACAGGAACATTCACGCCCCTGCGACTGTCCCACATCGGCGACCTTCCACCGGGCCGCGATAATGACTCACGGGCAATCCACCTATGATGCTCTGAAAGATCTGACTGCAGCGGCACCGTGGACCATGACCGTGACTATCCCCTCACCAGTGGTGGTCAGGGCGTAGGTTGACCCCCGTTGACGTTGAGGGTCTCGCCGAGGACGTAGCTGGACTCCGATGACGTGAGAAACACGTATGCCGGGGCGAGTTCCGTCGGCTGACCGGCTCGCCCTAACGGGGTGTTCTTCCCGAAGTGGGGAAGTGCTTCCTTCGGCTGCCCGTCAGAGACCTGCAGCGGTGTCCAGATCGGACCGGGTGCGACGGCATTGACTCGGATGCCGCGGGGAGCCAGCTGTGTGGCCAACCCCTTGGTGAAGTTGTTGATAGCAGCCTTCGTCGATGCATAGTCCAAGAGGTGCGTGGAGGGAGAATATGCTTGAACGGACGTTGAGTTCACAATCGTTGCGCCCGCGGGCAGATAGCCCACAGCCGCCTTCACCACACGGAACATGGCACGAATGTTGGTCTCGAAGGTGGTGCCCCACTGCTCGTCGGTCAGATCTTCTATCTCTTCGACCGCGATCTGTCGTCCGGCATTGTTCACCAGGGCGTCGAGGCCACCCAAGCCGTCTGCCGCATCATGGACGACCTGTTGGCAGTAGTCGGGGTCGGTGAGGTCACCGGGCAGTGCCACTGCTTTGACACCGGCTTCTCGGATGACGTCGCAGACATGGCGGGCGTCATCTTCCTCGGCCGGCAGATATGACAGTGCGACGTCGGCTCCTTCGCGAGCGAACGCGATGGCGACTGCCGCACCGATGCCGGAATCAGCTCCGGTGATCAGTGCCTTGCGGCCTTTGAGCCTGCCCGTGCCGCGATAACTCTGCTCACCACGGTCAGTCCCAGGAACCAGTTCGACATCCAGACCTGGCTCAGGCTGATCCTGTTTGGGCGGGGAGATATCCGGAAATCGTTTCACCGGATCTTGAAAAGTCAGTTGATCATTCATGAGCGTTGATCCCCTTTCGGCTGATCCTGCGTGCGCGAGGATCAGACTCGTTTCGCTCTCGATCAGCACGATGCTCTGGGAAACTTCGGCACCGTCCCGGTGTCGCCACGCTAACAGTCTCCAGCGAGTCTCGTAACCCCTGTTAAGACCGACGTGGTCGGCGTTGCGTGCATGCTCGACACGCGGCTGGCCTAGGCTATGACCTCCTTGGGGTCGATGTCGGCCCGCAGCCCGCGCCACACGGGATGGCGGAGACGACCCGCCTCGGTGATTCCTCCGTATTGGACTTCGCTGACGAGGCTGGGCCGCACCCACTGGGCATCGCGCGATTCCGCGGACGGGACATCCAGTGGTGGCGTCTTCCTGGTCAGCTGATCAAGCTTGGCCCGAAGCTTTCGCAGCTGGTGCTCGTCGAAACCGGTACCGACGCGGCCCAGATAGACCAGTTCGCCCTTGTCATAAGCCGCCAGCAGCAGGGAGGCGAAGGCCTCGGAGCGCTCTCCCTTGCCGGTGCGCCATCCGACGATGATCACGTCGCGAGTGGAGGAATGTTTGAGTTTCGCCCAGGTGTGGGTTCGCCTGCCCGGCAGGTAGATGCTGTCGGTCTTCTTCGCCATGACCCCTTCAAGTTCGAGGTCGCGGCTGGCCTGCATCGCCTCGTCGATGGTTCCTTCGATCGCGGAGGGCACATGGATGTGCTTGCCCTCGGTGACGAGTTCGCTCAGTCGTTCGCGGCGGTCGACATATGTGGACTTCAGCAGGGAGGAACCGTCGGCGTGCAATACGTCGAAGACCATCAGATGCACTGGGGTGCGCTCGCGTTCTCGGGCGATGTCGCGCTCTCGAGTCAGGCCCATTCTGCGCTGCAGACGCCCGAAGTCAGGACGGCTGTCCGGGCCCAGCGCCACGATCTCACCGTCGAGGACGCAATCGACGTCCACGCACGCGGCGAGCTCGATGAGTTCGGGGTAGGTCTCCGTCATGTCGTGGCCGTTGCGGCTGGTCAGCGCGATGGACCCGGACGAATCGTGCATGCCGGCACGCACGGAGGCGAGCGCGCGGATGCCGTCCCACTTCATTTCGAACGCCCAGTCCTCGGTCTGTCGGCGAACGGCATCGATGTCTCCGATGCTGGCCAACATCGGAGCCAGGTCGGTGGGCTCGGCCGGTTCGGACATGGTGTGCTCGGAATTTTCAGGTGCGGACGAAAGGGCGCCCCGCCTCGGCGAACCTTTGGATGAGTCCTTGGACGAGTCCTTGGACGAGTCCTTGGTCAAGTGGATCATCCAGTTCTTTTCGGGTTCCTTGTTGGGCCCGTGCTCGCCGGTGTTGAACAGTGCAAATCGTCGCACTCCTCCGAGTCCGCCATCGGCGGCTCCGTGGAGAACGGCGATGATCTCACTGCCCTCTTTCCACTTCTCAAGCTCGTAGGTCCCTGAGTCCCAGATCGTGACCTCACCGGCACCGTATTGGCCCTTCGCGATCGTGCCCTCGAAGCTTCCGTATTCGAGGGGGTGATCCTCGGTCTGGACCGCCAGGTGGTT
>JAKDNC010000479.1 GCA_030452025.1 Nocardioides sp.
TGCCGATGCTCACCGCCGGGCAGAACATCCTGCTCCCCCTCGAGCTCGCCGGTCGCAGGGTCGGCAAGGAGGAACGTGCCCGCCTCGACATGGTCGTGGAGGTCCTCGGCCTCGCCGACCGGACGGGCCATCTTCCCAGCCAGCTCTCCGGCGGCCAGCAGCAGCGCGTCGCCATCGCCCGTGCGCTGGTCGCCCAGCCCGAGCTCGTCTTCGCGGACGAGCCGACCGGGAACCTCGACAGCAGCGCGTCGGCAGAGGTGCTCGACTTCCTGCGGCACTCGGTGCGCGAGCTCGGCCAGACCGTCGTGATGGTCACCCACGAGCTCGACGCAGCGGCGTACGCCGACGACGTCGTGATCCTCGCCGACGGCGTCATCCGTCGCCACCTCGTCGACCCGACCCGGGCCGAGCTCCTCGCCGCCCTGCAGGGGAAGGACGCCTGATGCGCACCGTCGTGCTCGCCTCGATGAGGCGAAACACCAAGCGCTACGTCGCCGCCACGCTCGCCGTGGTCATCGGCGTCGCCTTCATCATCGTCACCAACGCCCTCTCCTCCGCCGCACGCAACGGGATGACCTCCGGCCTCGACGCGCCCTACGAGAACGCCGACGTGGTGGTCTCCGACCTCGACGGGGCCGACGCGGCGGACCTGCTCGACCGGGCCCCGAAGGCCGGAGCCGAGGCCTCGATGCTGGGCTGGGCCCGGCTCCCGGTCGGCCACGACGGCAAGGAGCTCAGCGACGCCGTCGATGTCGGCGCCCTCCCCCGCGACGACTCGATGCGGTGGCAGGAGCTGGTCGACGGGCGATTTCCCGCGGTCGACGACGAGGCGGTCGTCGACGCCAACGCCGCCAAGGGCAACGACGTCCGCATCGGCGACACCCTCACCGTCGGCATCGGCAAGGAAGCCCTGGACGTGACGGTGGTCGGGACCGTGGACAGTCCCTCGGCGATGGTCCAGAGCGCTGTCTACCTGACCCAGGACGTCCAGGCACGCTGGCTGGACCAGACCATGGTCAACAGCGTGGCCTGGAACGGAAGTGGCTCCGTCGACGCCCAGATCGACGAACTCTCCGCGGCCCATCCCGACGCGACCGTCCAGACCACCGACGACTTCGTGGCCGACCAACAGAAGCTGGCCACCAACGGCATCGACGTCATCGCCATGGTGCTGCTCCTCTTCGCCGCGATCGCCATCGCCACCTCGGTCATGGTCATCGCCAACACCTTCTCGATCCTCTTCGCCCAGCGGACCCGTGACTTCGCGCTGTTGCGCTGCGTCGGCGCGACCAAGGGGCAGGTGCTCCGCTCGATCCGGTTCGAGGCGCTCGGCCTCGGCGTCGTCTCCTCGGTCCTCGGCCTACTGGTCGGGTCGGGGCTCGGGCTGGGCCTGGTCGCCGGAATCCGCTCGTTCGCACCGAGCGCCCGGATGGGCGAGGTCGCCTTCGCACCGGGGTGGTTCCTGGGCGCGTTCGTCATGGGCACGCTCCTGACCGTGGTGGCCTCGTGGCTGCCCACCAGACGAGTGATCCGGGTCAGCCCGTTGGCCGCGCTGCGACCCGACACCGGCGTCGACGCACGCTCAGCCGCTGGCCGCGTCCAGATCGGTCTGGGGCTCCTGCTGGTCGTGGGTGGCGTCCTTGCAATGGCCGCCGCGATCTCGGGCACCAGCGTGCCCCTGATGTTGGTCGGCGGCGTGGCCACCTTCTTCGGTGTGGTCGTGCTCGGGCCGACGATCGTGCCGGCACTGATCCGGTTGGCCGGCACCCTCGCCGCCCGTGTGGTCGGTCCCCCGGGACGACTCGCCGCCTCCAACGCGGCGCGCAACCCACGGCGTACGGCGGCCACCACTGCGTCGCTCCTGGTCGGAGTCACGTTGACCACGGCGGTGTTGACCGGTCTGGCGAGTGCCCGCAGCATCATGGACGACGAGATGGACGCCGCCCACCCGCTGGACGCCTCGATCTCCGCCACGACCGGCGACGGCCTCGACCAGGAGGTGCTCGCCGATGCACGCGACGTGCCCGGTGTGGAAGAAGTCGCCGAGCTGCCCGGCACCACCGCGACTCTCGACCAGCGCATCGGCGAAGTGCGCGTTGTCGCGCCCGGCCCGGAGGCAGCCTCCCTGATGCGGTCGGAGACCGGCTTCGCATCGCCGGCCGATGATGCGATCTACCTGCCGATCGACGCTGTGGAGAGCGGCAACGCCCCCGACCGGGTGCGCATCACGGTCGGCGGGGAGGCACGGACACTGCGCGTGCAGGGCATCGGGGAGGACTGGGGCAACGTCGCCGTCGTCGCCCCCGGCACCCTGGCCGCGCTCGACTCCGCCCCGACCCCCCAGGCGATCTGGATGCGTGCCGACCTCGACCGGGATGCCGAGGGCTTCAGCGGCGACCTCGGTGCGGTCACCGCGGCGTCGGACGCGAGCGTCGAGTCGACCCTCCAAGAGCGTGCGTTCGTCGATCTACAGCTCAACGTGATGACCGGCGCGATCGTGGGACTGCTCGGGATCGCGGTGTTCATCGCGCTGATCGGCATCGCGAACACGCTGGGCCTCTCGGTCCTCGAACGCAACCGGGAGAACGCGCTCCTTCGAGCTCTCGGGCTGACCCGTCGTCAACTGCGCGCGACACTGGCCACCGAGGCGGTGCTGCTCTCTGTGGTCGCCACCCTGCTCGGGAGCGGACTCGGGGTTGGCTTCGCCTGGGTGGGCGTGCAAACGATGCTGCGCCAGTTCGTGGCCGATGCGCCGATGACGTTGCCGCTGGGCCAGCTCGCGGTCGTCGTACTCGTCTCCGCGCTCGCCGGACTGGCCGCTTGCGTCCTGCCTGCACGACGGGCCGCGAAGGTGACACCGGCGGCGGGGCTGGCAATGGAGTAGTCGGAGAGCCCAAGTCCCGCAATTGCGTCGTTGCGGACAGCTCGCCCCGGTTTCCTAGGCGAGCCGGGGGCCGGTCTTCTCCCGCACCTCGTCCTCGGTGGTCCCGGGGGCGAGCTCCACGAGCCGAAGCTCACGGTCCCCTGCGGTGCCTGAGGGGGCGACCTCCCCGGTGGCGGGGTCGATCACGTCAATGACGGCGAGGTTGGTGATGATCCGTTGCACCACGCGCAGCCCGGTGTAGGGCAGCGAGCACTTGTCGACGATCTTGAGCGACCCATCCTTGGCGGTGTGGTCCATCAGCACGATCACCCGTTTGGCTCCCTGGACGAGGTCCATGCCGCCGCCCATGCCCTTGACCATCTTGCCGGGGATCATCCAGTTCGCGATGTCGCCGT
>JAKDNC010000480.1 GCA_030452025.1 Nocardioides sp.
GGCGCTCGCCCCCAACTTCAACTGGTCCGTCTACGCCCGCAACCTCGGGGGCGGCGAGGAGCTCCTCGCCGAGACCTGCATCCGCCAGCCCTCCTTCCTCGAGCACCTCTCGACGGTCCTCGACGAGGCGCCGATCGAGCAGTGGCGGGCCTGGATGACCAGCCGGGTGCTGCGCTCCTGCGCGCCGTACCTCACCGACGACTTCGTCGAGACCAACTTCGACTTCTACGGCCGCACCCTCAACGGGACCCCCGAGCTCCGGGCCCGATGGAAGCGCGCGGTCACCTTCGTCGAGGGCGCGATCGGCGAGGCCGTGGGCGAGGAGTACGTCGCCCGGCACTTCCCGCCGCGCTCGAAGGAGATGATGGACGAGCTGGTCGCCAACCTGCTCAAGGCCTACCGCGTCTCCATCGAGGCCCTCGACTGGATGACTGAGGAGACCAAGCAGCGCGCCTACGAGAAGCTCGACACCTTCATCCCGAAGATCGGCTACCCGGAGAAGTTCCGCGACTACTCCGGCCTCAAGGTCCGCCCCGACGACCTGATGGGCAACGTCGCCGCAGCCACCGCGTTCGAGACCGACCGCCAGCTCGCGAAGATCGGGTCTCCCGTCGACCGTGACGAGTGGTTCATGCTCCCGCAGACGGTCAACGCCTACTACAACCCCGGCACCAACGAGATCTGCTTTCCGGCGGGGATCCTGCAGAAGCCGTTCTTCAGCCCCGACGCCGACCCGGCCGAGAACTACGGCGGCATCGGCTCGGTGATCGGACACGAGATCGGGCACGGCTTCGACGACCAGGGCGCGCAGTACGACGGCCACGGCAACCTCAACGACTGGTGGACACCGCAGGACAAGGCCGCCTTCGAGGTGAAGAGCAAGGCCCTGGTCGCGCAGTACGACGGCTTCGAGCCGCGCAGCCTGCCGGGTGAGAAGGTCAACGGCTCGCTGACCGTCGGGGAGAACATCGGCGACCTCGGCGGCCTGACCATCGGTCACAAGGCCTACCAGCTCTCGCTCGGGGCGGCTCCCCAGGAGACGGCGGGTGAACTCCTTGACTCCAGCGGGTCTCGGCGGCTGTTCATGAACTGGGCCTACTGCTGGCGCACCAAGCGCCGCAAGGAGCAGGAGCAGCAGTACCTCACCATCGACCCGCACTCCCCGCCGGAATTCCGCGCCAACATCGTGCGGAATCTCGACGAGTTCCACCGGGCCTTCGACACCTCGGCCGGCGACGGCCTCTGGGTCGAGCCCGACCGGCGGGTGCGGATCTGGTGACCTCCGGGTCAGGGCAGGGTCGGTGAACGACTTCGACGACGCGCACCGGCAGGGGGCGTACGACGTCAGGTTTGAGTGGGGCCCGGTCGGCGCAGAGGCGCTTGATGGCGCCCACGCGGTGGTGGTTGACGTACTCTCCTTCACCACGTCGGTCACGGTCGCCGTGGAGCGGGGGATCGAGGTCTTCCCTTCCCGGTGGCGCGATTCCCGGGCCAAGGAACTCGCCATGCGGGTCGGTGCCACGTTGGCCGTGGGGCGGTTCGAGGCGCTCGGGCTCGAAGGCCGTCACGTCTCGCTGTCCCCGGCCTCTCTGCAGCAGGTCACCGACCTGACCAGACTGGTGCTGCCCAGCCCGAACGGGTCCACCATCTGCGACGCGATCGCCGACGCCGGCTCCGAGGTGCTGGCCGCAAGTCTGCGGAACCGGGCGGCCGTCGCTCGCCATCTCTTCCAGGAGGGCTGGTCTCTCGGTCGCACGTCGACTGTGACGTTGGTTGCCGCGGGCGAGCGCTGGCCGGACGCGAGCTTGCGACCGTGTGTCGAGGACCTCTGGGGAGCGGGAGCGGTCGTTGCCGCACTTGTCGATCTCGGTGTCGGGCGACTCTCGCCGGAGGCCCGGATGGCCGAGCAGGCGTTCCGGGCCGTGGAGCCGCAACTCTCCGACGATCTGCACGCCTGCGCGGGTGGTCGGGAGCTGGTCAGCAAGGGCTTCGAGGAAGACGTGCGGGTGGTCGCCGAACTCGATTCGAGTCTCGCCGTGCCGGTGTTGCGCAACGGATCCTTCACCGACCACTCCTGAGTCAGCCGAGGGGCGCTCCGAACGCTCTTCGCGCTAGCATCAGCGGCGAGCCGACTGAGGAGATGCGCCATGGGACCAACTGACGACGCAACGATCGAGCCGGGCAGGATCAGCGGGGGGATTCTGGTCGGCTACGACTCCTCAGCGGGGGCACGTGTCGCGGTCGACTGGGCCCTGAGGGTCGGCAAGCAGATGGGATGGACCGTGCACGTGCTCCGGTCCTGGAGTCTGACCACCGCTCCACGACCGGCTTCGATGACCGGCGGCTACGTGCCGCCACTCCAAGACTTCGGCGAAGCCGTCCTCAAGCAGATGCAGGCCGAGATGGCGACGTGGGACGTGCCCGACGGCGTACGCGTCGAGTTGCATGCCGAGCAGGGTCAGTCGTCGGCCCAGTTGCTCAAGCACGCCGCCGACGTCGAGGTGCTGGTGGTGGGTGCCCGTGGCAGTGGCGGCTTCCGCGGCCTGCGCTTCGGCTCGACCGCCGACCAGGTGGTGCGCAACTCCCCCGTCCCGGTGACGGTGGTCCCGCCGCCCAAGGACTGACCTGCACGAGCAGGGTTGGTGCCCACCGTGTAGGAATGGGGCATGGCTACCACTGCATTCAAGGGATCCCCCGTCAACACTGTCGGCGAGCTGCCGGCCGTCGGTGCTGCTGCGCCGTCGTACGACCTCGTCGGTGAGGGCCTCTCCGCCCTGACCTCCGGCGACGTCTCCGGACGCACCGTCCTCAACATCTTCCCCTCGGTCGACACCGGCGTGTGCGCGGCGAGCGTGCGCAAGTTCAACGAGCTCGCCGCCGGGTTCGAGAACACCACCGTCGTCAACGTCTCCAAGGACCTCCCGTTCGCCCAGGCCCGCTTCTGCGGCGCCGAGGGCATCGAGAACGTCAAGGTCGGTTCGGCCTTCCGTTCCGCCTTCGGTGAGGACTTCGGAGTGACCATGGCAGACGGCCCGATGGCCGGACTTCTCGCCCGCTCGGTCGTCGTGCTCGACGCCGACGGCAAGGTCGTCTACACCGAGCTGGTCCCCGAGGTCACCCAGGAGCCCGACTACGACTCGGCGGTCGCCGCTCTCGGCTGAGCGGAACCCTGTGGATGACGTGCGCGACACGTCGTAGGCCGCTGGTAGACATGCGGGCATGACCACACCGGACACCGCCGACTTCCCAGACGTGACCCAAGACGTACGCCGCCC
>JAKDNC010000481.1 GCA_030452025.1 Nocardioides sp.
GGTCGCCGTCGGAGCAGATGGCGTAGACGAAGTGGTCGAACGGCGATTCGCCGGCGGGGGTCTCGCGGTCGAGCAGGCCACGCTCACGGCGGGCCGCCATCGCCATACCGACCGCGTTGGCGACGCCCTGACCCAGGGGACCGGTGGTGGTCTCGACGCCGGCGGTGTGGCCGTGCTCGGGGTGGCCGGGAGTCTTGGAGCCCCAGGTCCGCAATGCCCTCAGGTCGTCCAGCTCGAGGCCGAAGCCAGCCAGGTAGAGCTGGATGTAGAGGGTGAGGCTCGAATGGCCGCAGGAGAGCACGAAACGGTCACGGTTGATCCAGTCCGGGTCCGCCGGGTCGTGCCGCATCACCTTCTGGAAGAGAAGGTACGCCGCGGGCGCCAAGCTCATGGCTGTTCCGGGGTGTCCGCTGCCGACCTTCTGCACGGCATCCATCGCGAGCACACGGGCAGTGTCCACCGCCCTCTGATCGAGGTCGGTCCAGTCCAGCGTGGTGGAATCGGTGCTCAAGTGAGGATCCTCTCGTTGCAACTACGGCGGCAACTACGAGCCTACTCATGCAGGGCGATAGACTCGACCTTGGCACCACCCAGACCCACGCCCTTTATATCCGAGGTTTCTGTGACGTACGTCGGCCAATCGGCCTCAACTCCCGCGCGGGCACGAAAGGGGTCGGGCGACCCCGGAGGAACGACTATGGGAGGGACGACCATGAAGGATGTCGTCGCAGCCTATGTCGGCCTGACCAAGCCGCGCGTGATCGAGTTGCTGCTGCTCACCACCGTCCCCGTGATGTTCTTCGCCGAGCGTGGCATTCCGGACCTGTGGTTGGTGGTGGCCACGGTCATCGGCGGCACGCTCTCGGCCGGCTCCGCGTCGGCGTACAACTGCATCTATGACCGCGACATCGACGAGCAGATGCGACGCACCCGTCGGCGGGCCCTTCCGCGCCACATCGTCTCGCCGGGCGCAGCGCTGGTCTTCGCGACCGCCCTTGCGATCGGGTCGACGCTGATCCTCGGATTCTTCGTGAACTGGCTCTCGGCGGGCCTGTCGCTGGGTGCCAACGCGTTCTACGTGTTCATCTACACGATGGTGCTCAAGCGGCGCACCACCCAGAACATCGTCTGGGGTGGCCTGGCCGGTTGCTTCCCGGCGTTGATCGGCTGGACGGCGGTCACCAACGAGCTCGCCTGGACCCCGGTCGTCCTCTTTCTCGTGGTCTTCTTCTGGACGCCGCCGCACACCTGGGCGCTGGCGCTGCGCTACCGCGAGGACTATGCGAACGTCGACGTCCCCATGCTGCCGGTGGTCAAGCCGGCCCGTGAGGTGGGGCGCCAGATCGTGCTCTACGCGTGGGTGATGGTGGCCACCTCACTGCTGCTGTGGCCAGTGGCCGGCACCGGACTCTTCTACCCGATCGCCGCGGCGGTCCTGGGCGTTGTCTTCCTGGTCGAGTCCCACAAGATGTGGAAGCGTGCCCGCAACACCGAGACGCTCTCGGAGATCAGGCCGATGCGTCTGTTCCACAGCTCGAACCTCTACCTGAGTCTGCTCTTCGTCGCGGTTGCGCTCGACCCGCTCCTGATGCGCTGAGCGCGCACGACCACCCAGGCGAGGCCGGCCGCGGTGAGCGAGGCACCGAGCATGTGGATCCCCACCAGAGGGACCGGCAGGTCGTTGAAGTACTGCACGAATCCGACGACGCCCTGACCCAGCTCGACGGTGAGCAGGGCTGCGCTCGCCGTCCGCAGGCCGGTGAGCCGTTGCCGATGTGACACGGCGAGGATGCCGAGTGTCAACCCGACCAGCAGGTAGACCGCGGAGGCATGCACGTGTGACCACACCTGAGGGTCGAGGCCGGTGCGCCGAGAGTCCAGATCGCCTGCGTGAGGGCCCGAACCGGTGACCACCGTCCCGAGCCACAGCACGATCCAGCCCACTACGAAGACCAGCCAGGCCAGGCGTCGGATCGTCGCCGACGCCCGCACCGGTTCCTCGGCAGCCCATGTGTCGGGGTGCTTGATCACGTCGAGGAGCATCACGCAAAGTCCGATGAGCAGCATCGAGACCAGTAGGTGGAATGCCACGACGTAGGGGTTCAGGTCGGTCAGGACCGTGATTCCGCCGATCACCGCCTGGGCGGGGATGTAGAGCGCGATCAGCGTGGACAGACGGACGGCGCGGGTCCCGTTGGGCCCTCCGGACGCCCTGTGCGCGAGCGCCGCCAGCCAGCAGGTGATCGCGATGGCGGCCAACACCCAGGTCAGCATCCGGTTGCCGAACTCGATGACGCCGTGGACGCCCAGCGCGCTGTGGGCGACGTACGACGCCTCGGTGCAGCGGGGCCAGGTCGGGCAGCCGAGCCCTGAGGCGGTGAGCCGGACGACCCCGCCGGTCACCACGATCAGGATGTTCGCGACGAGGTTGGCCACCGCCAGGTTTCGGAGGTACCTCGCGGGCACCAGCCCGGAGAAGAATCTGGTCACTCGGGGCTCACTCCCACTTGAAGGTCTTGCTGGCGATCGCACCGGCAGCCACCGCCCAGAGTGCGAGGACTGCGAAGGCGGTCGGGTTCACGGATCCGTCGATGAGGGCGTCGCGCATGCCGTCCCCGAGGGCGGCCGACGGCAGGAACTGGAGGATGCCGGCGGCCGATCCGTAGGTGTCGCGCGGCAGCACGATGCCGCCCCCCATCAACAAGAGGAGGTAGACAAGGTTCGCTGCGGCGAGCGTCGCCTCGGCGCGCAGTGCCCCAGCCAGGGCGAGGCCCAGCCCGGCGAAGGCAGCGGTGCCGAGGAAGGCAGCGGCGATCGCGACGAGCACACCCCCCGGGCCTCCACCCGGGGTCCAACCGCAGCTGAAGGCGACCGCGCAGATCACGACCGCCTGAAAGAGCTGCACGCCGAGCAGCGCGATGATCTTGCCCAGGAGGAGTCCCGATTTGGGCAGCGGCGAGGCGCCGAGGCGCTTGAGCAGGCCGTAACGGCGCTCGAAGCCGGTGGCAATGGCCAGGGACGTGAACGAGGTGGACATCACTGCAAGGGCCAGGACGCCGGGCGTCAGCATGTCCACGGGTGACTCGTCGAAGTCGAGGCCGAGCCGGCGAGCGGCCAGCACGCCACCGACCAGGGCCAGCACCGGGATCACGACGGCCAGCAGCAGCTGCTCGCCGTTGCGCAGCAGCAGCCGCGACTCCATCGAGGCCTGCGCGCGCACCTGTTGCGACAGGGGAGCGGCCCCGGGGGCGGGGCTGAAGTCCTGGCGCGCGGTC
>JAKDNC010000482.1 GCA_030452025.1 Nocardioides sp.
AGGTCGTCGCGCACCGCTTCGGCGAGGAATGTGCCCAGGATCGGGCTGATCGGCTCCTCCCTGAACCGCGGCACCAGGATCGCCTCGACGAGCTCGACGATGTGTTCGTCGCGAACCCGGCCGAGACCGATCGCTGCCACGTCGGTGACCTCGTCCACGGCCCGGGCGGCGTTGGCGGGTTGGCAGGCCCAGGTGGCCAGCCGCAGGGTGACGTCGGCGTCGAGGACGCGCTCACGGATGATTCCTTCCTGGAGGAAGTTCTCCCCGACGAACTCCTCGAGTCCCCGTCCCAGGTCGTCCTTGCGGCGCGGGATCAGCGCGGTGTGCGGAATCGGCAGGCCGAGCGGGTGACGGAAGAGCGCGGTCACCGCGAACCAGTCGGCCATGGCACCGACCATGCTCGCCTCGGCCCCGGCATTGACGAAGCCCAGCAATCCCTCGTCGTGCAGGGTCAGGACGTAGACGAACGCGGCGAGGACCAGCAGCCCGAGCGCCACTGCCTGCATGCGTCGCAACGCCCGCAGTCGTTCGGCGTCGGCCTCGGGCTCGGGCGTGATCAATGGAATTGTCATGGCGCGTCGATTGTGTCAGGTGCGATGCCGACCGGGCGGTAGCATTCCGCCCATGGCTCGCACGGTGATCACCTTTGGCACATTCGACGTCTTCCACGTCGGGCACCTCCGGGTGATCGAGCGCGCCGCCGCGCTCGGCGACCGCCTGGTCGTCGGGGTGTCGGCCGACGCACTCAACGAGAAGAAGAAGGGCCGGGTTCCGGTCTTCACCGAGCGCGAGCGGATTGCGATCGTGGCTGCCCTCAAGCCGGTGGACGAGGTCTTCGTCGAGGAGAGCCTGGAGCTCAAGCGCGACTACATCGCGAAGTATGCCGCGGACGTGTTGGTGATGGGTGACGACTGGAAGGGTCGTTTCGACGAGTTCGAGGACATCTGTGAGGTCGTCTATCTCTCCCGCACCCCCGCGATCTCGACCACAGCGCTGATCGAGAAGATCTCCGGAGCCTGATTCGCCCCACTCGGTCGCCTCGTCCGGTCGGCCCCTCTGCAGAAATCGGGCGTGTCACGCCCACAGGAATTCGAATCACCCCGGACCCTGCCGTAGCCTCGCGGGATGCCTTCCCCCCGACACGGCTCCGCGTTCGCGCGCCTCACGGGAGCCACCGTTGCCATTCTTCTTGCCACATCATTGACCTCGACGGCGTACTCAGCGGGACACTCGACGGCCGACCCGAACCCCCGGCCGGTCGCCGGCGACGGCAATGGGGACGGCAGCGGGGATGGGGACATTTCCCAGGCCCAGGCCGTGGAGGCACTCGAGGCCGCCGAGCAGGTGCTCAGTGGACAGGGCCCCTCCGGCAAGAAACTCGACGCCACGATGGCGCTGATCAAGGCCAAGCAGCTCGCCCAGGGCCTGCCGATCCTCGAGCGTTTCCGCGCCAAGAAGCTGCTGGCCCGCCCCACCGATCGCTCCAACTCGGCCGACCTGCTCACCTACCCCGCCAACTCGAAGGTGCTCAAGACCTGCACTGCGGACTTCTGTGTCCACTGGGTCGCCTCCGGTCCGAATGCTCCGGCTGCAAAGGACACCAACGGCAACGACGTCCCCGACTACGTCGACACCGTGGTGGAAACCGTCCGGCGCTCCTGGAACCACGAGGTCGATGACTTCGGCTACCGCGCCCCGCTGCGCGACGGCAAGCGCGGCGGCAACGCCAAGCTGGATGTCTACATCGGAGACCTGGGCACGACGGGTGTCTTCGGATACGCCAACACCGATGCGTTCAGCCGCAATGCTGCGCCCGGCTACCTGGTGCTCGACAACAACTACACCGAGTACGACGGCGACGCGTCGGCGCTGCTCAAGGCCACCGTCTCCCACGAGTTCTTCCACCTGGTTCAGTTCGCCTACACGACCAACGAAGACGCGTGGTTCATGGAGGCGACCGCCTCGTGGATGGAGGAGCAGGTCTACGACGGCGCGAACGACAACCGCCGCTACCTCTCCTACGGCACCATGGGTCGCCCGGCCCGTTCGTTGGACCACCCCCAGGCGAAGTACGGCAACTGGGTCTTCTTCGAGAATGTCAGCGAGGCCCTGGGCCCCAAGGTCATCCGGCGCATGTGGGAGCACGCCGCCGGCCGTGCCTACTCGATCCAGGCCATGCAGGCCGCGCTCAGGGAGCGTGGCACCAAGTTGCAGAGGCGGTTCTCCCGCTTCGCGGCAGACAACCTCGTTCCCCGGCTCTCCTACGACGAGGGGGCGGCGTATCCGGTCGCCAGGACCACCCGCACCTGGAAGCTCCGGCCCAGGAAGCGCGCCACCGGGCTCCGGACCGCTCGGGTCAACCACCTGTCCTCGCGCAACTTCGCTTTCCGACGCCCCGCCAGGTTGGGCAGGAAGTGGCGACTTCAGGTCCAGGTCAAGGGTCTTCCCCGGCTTGTCCGTCCCACTGTGCTGGTGCACCTGAAGAACGGGAAGGTGCGTCGCAAGGCGATCAAGATCGGCCGGCGCAAGCAGAATTCGGTGCGCGTCGACTTCGGCGGCCCCCACGTTCGGAAGGTGACGCTCAGCCTGGCCAACACGTCGCTGCGCTACCGCTGCCACAACGGTGGGTTGTTCAGCTGCGGCGGGTCCAGCAAGGACGACCGTGCCGTGTTCCGGTTCAGAGCGGTTGCTCGGCGCCTCTGAAGCCTTAGAGTGCTGGGGTGCGTCGAAAACTCCTCAAGATCAACGACTCGGCCTGGCTCTTCGCCGACAGTCACCGGACACCCATGCAGGTCGGGATGCTGGCCACGTTCCGGGTGCCCGAGCAACGACCAGACTTCGTCTCCGAGCTGGTCCAGCAGTGGCGCGAGGTCAGGCAGTTCCAGGCGCCGTTCAATTACCTGCTGAAGATGGCCCCTGCCCCCGCGTGGGGCCAGCTCGAGGACGACGAGATCGACCTCGACTACCACTTCCGGCATTCCGCCCTGCCGAACCCGGGATCCCAACGTGAGCTCGGCGTCCTGGTCTCGCGCCTGCACTCCTCGATGCTCGATCGACGCTATCCGCTGTGGGAGTGCCATATCATCGAGGGCCTCGAGGAGAACCTCTGGGCGATGTACATGAAGGTCCACCACTCCCAGATCGACGGCGTCGGTGGCGTCAGGTTGCTGCGGCGCTCCTTCTCCGCCGACCCGGACGCACGCGACCCGCTGCCACCGTGGGCCGTCGGGCCGCACGGCCCAGCCCAGTCCGGGGTCCCCAC
>JAKDNC010000483.1 GCA_030452025.1 Nocardioides sp.
TCGCAACGGGCGCCCACCGGCTGGGCCGGGAGTGGGCGCTGGACAAGACTCAGGAACCCGACGGTGCCACCTATGACGGGGTCGGGCCGGTCAAGGACCTCGACGACGGCGCCGCCTGGCTGGACCGATTCACCGACGCAGCAGGAGGGCGCCTGGTCGTCGCTGGCGGCAGCTACATCGGCATCGAGATGGCCGAGGCGGCGCTGCGCCGTGGCTTCAAGGTCACCCTGGTCACCCGGTCCCGTGTGATGAGCAGCTTCGACCCGGACATGAGCGACCGGATCGTCGAGGGGCTGCGCCGTGGAGGGGTCGAGGTCGTCGAGAACGCAGCGGTGACCGGGCTCGGCACGAGCGAGGGCAGGGTGCGCTCGGTGGGGACCGACAGCGGATCTTTCGCCTGTGACCTGTTGGTGTTGGCGCTGGGCATCCGCCCTGCGACCGGCTTCCTCGACGGCAACGTCCTTGAACGGGGGCCCTCCGGAGGGCTGCGTCCGGACCCACGCGGAGTCGTGGCACCTGGCGTCTGGGCGGCGGGGGACTGCTGCGAGGTCCGCCACCGGATGCTCGACGACTGGGCCTACCTGCCGCTGGGCACCCACGCCAACAAGCTGGGCCGGGCCGTGGGCGAGAACCTCGGGGGCGGCCACCTCGAGTTCGACGGCGCACTCGGCACGGCGATCACGCGGTTCGTCGAGGACGGCGTACACCTCGAGATCGCCTGCACAGGGCTCAACACGGCCCTGGCCGAGGAGACCGGGCTGGAAGTGGTCTCGCTGGTCACCGAGGGGACCACGGCCAGCGGCTACATGCCCGAGGCAGAGCCGATCGCGATCAAGGTCCTGGCGGAGAAGGGGACTCGACGTCTGCTCGGTGTCCAGGTCGTCGGCGGTCGGGGAGCCGGCAAGCGGATCGACGCGGTCGCGGCCTGCCTGTGGGGAGAGATGACCGTGGACGACCTGGCGTGGATGGACCTCTCGTATGCGCCGCCGTTCGCGACGGCCTGGGAGGTCGTCTCCCTGGCTGCCCGACGGCTCGCCGAACGTCTCTAGCCACGAGACATCCGGGCCAGCGCGTCAGCTGCCCCGACCTCGCTCCCACTGGGCACAGACGACGAGCACCGCTCCTGCGAGAGCGACGCCCGCGACGATGTCGATGACGTAGTGCTCGGCGAAGTAGACCAGCCCGACGGACATCACGAGCGGATAGGCGATGAGCAGCCAGCGCCAGATGCTGCGGAGCCGCAGGATGGCGTAGAACGCGATCAGGAAGGCCGTCGCGGCGTGCAGTGAAGGCATGGCGGCCACCGGGTTGCCGACTCCGGTGAGGATCAGGTGCAGCCTGCCCAGGCCGACCTCGTCCCACCCGCGGGCGGTGATCCGGAAGACCTCGACGTTGATCCGGTTCTCGCCCGAGGCCATCCACGGCGGGGCCATCGGGTAGAGGATGTAGACGATCAGCCCCGCGAAGTTCAGTGTCAGGTAGCGACGCATCCAGCGTTTCCACTCAACCCGGTTGCGCAGCCACAACACCATGGCAATGCTCAGGCCGAAGACGAAATGGGTGGTGTAGGTGGCGGCGAAGGCGAGGTCGTACCAACGGGCCGGACTGTCCGGGTTGCAGGGGGAGCCGCACAGGTGCTCCTGCAACCAGTACGTCGGCAGGGTGCCGCCGAACATCCATTCGTCGACCTGGATCGGCATCATCCAGTGCACGGGCATCCGCAGCAGTTCGTCGGCCAGGCCGCGACTGAAGAAGTAGAAGATCAGCAGGGCCCCGACCTTCCACCAGTCCTGGATGAACGCCAGGTGGTGACGCCAGGGCTCCTCGATGTTCCAGGCGATCGTGGCCAGCCACAGCCAGAGGATCAACTGCACCGAGTCGCTGGGCACGCCGAAGGCGACCACCCACAGCCCGAGCGCCAGCGCGTAGACAACCAGCGCCAAGAACCGCGCCCCAGTCCGGGTGCGGAGTCGACGCTCGCGGAGGTCGGTGGTCGCTCTCGTCTCTTCTGCCTGCGCCACGCAAGGAAGTCTAGAGCCTGAACACAGGTGCAGCATGCAATTAATTGGCCCCTGTCCTGAAACCAAGGTGACGTCGACGAGTCGGCCACGCAGAATGGGGGTGTGGGTCATCTGGATGTGTCAGGAATCAGGTTCGAGCTCCCCGACGGACGGGTGCTCCTCGACGAGGTGTCGTTCCGTGTGGGAGAGGGCGCCAAAGTTGCCTTGGTCGGCGCCAACGGGGCCGGGAAGACGACGCTGCTGCGCATCGTCACCGGCGAGTTGACGCCCCATGCGGGTGCGGTGACCCGGACCGGTGGGCTCGGCGTGATGCGTCAGTCGGTGGCCGACATCCTCGGGAGCGATGCTTGCGACCCCAGCGTCGCCGACCTGTTGCTCGCGGTGGCCCCGTCACGTGTGCGCGTGGCCGCGGCCGACGTACACGCCTGTGAGCTCGCGTTGATGGAGACCGACGACGAGAAGACGCAGATGCGCTACGCCACGGCGCTTGCGGAGTTCGCCGACGCCGGTGGCTACGACATCGAGGTCATCTGGGACGTGTGTACGACGACCGCGCTCGGCGTCGCCTACGACCGGGCGAAATACCGCAACCTGAGCACGCTCAGCGGGGGGGAACAGAAGCGCCTCGTCCTCGAGTACCTCCTCCGCGGACCGGAGGAGGTGCTGCTCCTCGACGAACCCGACAACTTCCTCGACGTCCCCGGCAAGATCTGGCTCGAGGAGCGGATCCGTGAGTCAGGGAAGACGATCCTGTTCATCAGCCACGACCGCGAGTTGCTCGACAACACCGCGACCCGGGTGATCACCGTTGAGCTCGGCAGCGCCGGCAACCGGGTCTGGACACACCCGGGAGGCTTCTCGTCCTACCACCAGGCCCGTCGGGACCGGTTCGCGCGCTTCGAGGAGCTGCGCAGGCGCTGGGACGAAGAGCACGCCAAGCTCAAGGCACTCGTGCTCCGCCTGAAGATCAAGTCGGAATACAACGACGGGATGTCCAGTCAGTACCGCGCCGCACAGACCCGGCTCCGGCGCTTCGAAGGGGCTGGACCACCGACCGAGCAGCCCCGCGAACAGCAGGTGAAGATGCGTCTCAAGGGCGGCCGCACGGGCAAGCGGGCGGTGATCTGCGAAGACCTGGAGCTGACCGGTTTGATGAAGCCCTATGACCTCGAGGTCTGGTACGGCGAGTGGGTCGCGGTCCTCGGCTCCAACGGATCCGGCAAGTCCCA
>JAKDNC010000484.1 GCA_030452025.1 Nocardioides sp.
GACGGCGGGCTCGGCGGCCCGGATCTCCTCCCACGTGACCCGACGGGAGTCCAGCCCCGGGGTGGCCAGCAGCGGTACGCCGCCGGCGTACTCGATCATCTCCGGCACCCAGTGGCCCGGCGCGAACGGCGGGTCGGTCCACTCCAGCAGCATCACGCGGGGGCGACCGCGACCTGCAACGCGGGCCCGGACCGCTTCGAGGCGCTGTCGTTGGGAGGTGACCAGCGCACGAGCCTGCGCAACGTGGCCAGTGGCTTCGCCGAGGGCCTCGATGCCCACGAAGAGCTCGTCGAATGAGTGCGGGTCGAAGGTGAGTACGTCGGCCGTGCAGCCGAGGTGCGCCAGCGCGTCGTCGACAGTCGACGCGTCGACCGCGCAGACCGCGCACAGGTCCTGGGTGACGACCAGGTCGGCATCGAGGCCCAACAGAGCCCCTTCATCGAGGTGGTAGAGGTCATCGCCCCGCCGCATCGCCTCCGCCACCCACGCGTCGACACCGGCAGGGTCGAGCCCCTCGGGCATCGCGCTGGTGGACACGATCGTCCGGCTGCGCGCCTCGGGCGGGAAGTCGCACTCGAAGGTGACCCCGACGAGGTCATCACCCGCGCCGATGGCGAACAGGATCTCGGTGGTCGACGGCAGCAGGGAGACGATGCGCATGCT
The DNA here is from genome assembly GCA_030452025.1 of Nocardioides sp. Classification (GTDB taxonomy): domain Bacteria; phylum Actinomycetota; class Actinomycetes; order Propionibacteriales; family Nocardioidaceae; genus Nocardioides. The sequence goes on from JAKDNC010000484.1 coordinate 664, forward strand.
CCCATTGTGCGGGTCTAGAGTTGGCCCGGTGCCGGAGCCGACCCTGACCGTTGTGTGTCTCCTGGTCCTCGCGGCACTCGCCGCGGGATTCGTCGACGCCGTCGTCGGCGGTGGCGGGCTGATCCAACTCCCGGCCCTGGTGATCGGGCTGCCGGGCGCTTCGCCCGTGCAGATGCTCGCCACCAACAAGCTGGCCAGCTTCTGCGGCACAACGGTGAGCTCGGCGACGTTCTATCGGCGGGTCAGACCGGATCCCAAGACGTTCCTTCCGCTGATGGCCTGCGCGTTCGCCGGCGCGATGGGCGGGGCGCTGGTCGCGTCGCTGATCCCCGAGTCGGCGTTCAATCCGATCATTCTGGCGGTGCTGGTCCTCGTCGGTGCCTACGTCCTGCTCAAGCCGGAGCTGGGGGAGGCCACCGAGCTCCGCTTCGCCGGTCATCGACACACGATCCTGGCCGCCATCACCGGCCTGGGGGTGGGGTTCTACGACGGCGCGCTCGGTCCGGGAACCGGGTCGTTCTTCGTCTTCATCCTTGTCGGACTGCTCGGCTACAACTTCCTGGAGGCCTCGGCGAAGGCAAAGCTGGCGAACTGGGCGACAAACCTGGCATCGCTGATCATCTTCATTCCCCAGGGCGCGGTGATGTGGAAGATCGGGCTCCTGATGGGGCTGGCCAACCTGGGTGGCGGATATCTCGGCGCGCGGCTCGCGGTCTCGAAGGGGGCAGCGTTCGTCCGGGCCTTCTTCGTCATCGTCGTCTCGGCCTTCATCATCCGGATCGGCGGGGACGTCGTCGGACTCTGGTGAGCCCGTGTCACCATTCGTCCATGACCGACGGGGAACAGATCCAGACCGCGCTCTCCGGCGCCGAGCAGGCCCGTGTCGAGCAGCGGAAGTTCGGCGAGCGGATCGCCCTCCTCGACCAGCAGGTCGATGAGTCCGCCCGCCAGGTCAGTGCGGCCCGCGAGGCCCTCGTCGACGAGACCGCGGACGTGGAGAAGCTCGAGTCGTTCTCCCCGACGCGGATTCTGGCCGAGCTCAAGGGCGATCGCGTGGAGCGCCTCGAGCGTGAGAAGGCTGAACAACACGCCGCGGAGTATGCCGTTGCCACGGCCGAGGCCCGACTGGCCCAGATGGTCGCGGAGCGCGACAACCTCCGCGGACGACGCGACGCCCTCGGCGAGGTGGACGCCACCTGGGAGCAGGCGCTCGCGGCCAAGGAGCGGTGGCTGGTCACGGTCGACCCGGACAAGGGAGCGGCGGTCTCCGAGTTGGCCGCCCGAATTGGTGGACTGCAGGCTGAGGCCAAGGAGCTGTCCGAGGCGATCGATGCCCACGGGCGTGCGGTCCTCGAGCTCGAGGGCGTTGCGGAGTTCCTCGGCTCGGCGCGCTCGTGGTCGACGTACGACGCTTGGTTCGGCGGCGGGATGATCGCGGACATGGCCAAGCACCAGAAGCTCGACGAGGCTTCGGCACGCATGCGTTCGGCTGACACTGCGTTGAAGGCCCTCGGCGCCGAGCTCGCCGACGTGGACGTCCAGCCGATCGGTGAGCTCGGCATCACCGACCTCACCAGGACCTTGGACCTCTGGTTCGACAACATGTTCAGCGACTTCGCTGTTCGTGACCGCATTGTCGCGGCGATCGAGCGGGTCGAGACCACCCTCGGCGCCCTGCACAGCATCGGCGGCCAGCTGAGGCAACAACGCGACGACGTCGCGACGGCGCTGACTCGCAGAGTGGCCGAGCGAGAAGAAGTGCTGCGTGCCTGACACGTCGTACCTCACGATCGCGCGAGACGGCTCCGCCGAGATCGAGGTGAAGCGTTCTCGTTTCCTCTGCACGCTCCGGCGGGTGGAGTCCGAGGCGGACGCCCGCACCGTGGTGGATCGATTGCGTCGGGAGCACTGGGACGCGCGGCACCACTGCTCGGCGTTCGTGCTGGGTCCCGATGGCCGTGTCCAGCGCTCCTCGGACGACGGGGAACCGGCCGGCACGGCGGGCGCACCGATGCTCGAGGTGCTGCGCGGGCGTGAGGTCTCCGACGTCGTCGCGGTGGTGACGCGTTGGTTCGGGGGAGTGCTGCTCGGTGCCGGCGGACTGGTGCGGGCCTACGGCGACTCGGTCCGCGCCGGCCTCGACGCCCTCGGGACGCTGACGCGCTCATTGGTGGTCGAGCACGAGCTCGTCGTCTCCCACGCCGACGCCGGGCGTCTGGAGACCGAGCTCCGAGCCCGAGGAATCTCTGTGCTGGACACCGCCTACGCCGCGGAAGTGACGTTGCGGCTTGGTGTCCCGGCTCACGACGTCGCGGTGCTGGCGCCGCTGGTGGCCGAGCTGACGGGTGGAGCGAGCGCTCCGACCGAGGTCGGCTCCCGCTGGGTCGACCTCCCAGCCTGACTCATCGCATGTCGTCGGCTGAGTGCCGCCGACCCCGCCCGCTTCGTTGGTTGAGTGCCGCCGAGGTCGTCCGTTCGATGGTCGAGCAGATCGCGCCAGCGACCGTATCGAGACCATCAAGTCGACACGTCGGTGGAATGCTCAGGACCCGCATGAAACAAGGCGAAACGTTGTCCACAGATC
>JAKDNC010000485.1 GCA_030452025.1 Nocardioides sp.
GCGGCGGACGACGGCCTCGTGGAAGTCCTGCTTGTTCCCGAAGTAGTGGTAGAGCAGTCCACGCGAGATTCCGGCCTCCTCGGCGAGCATCTCGATGGAGATCTCGTCCAGGGAGCGGGTGGCCAGCAGGGTGACGCCGAGGTCGAGCAACTGTTCACGACGGCTGGCCGGATTCATCCGGACTCTTGGCGTGGCGGTCATGGGCCACACGTTACTACTGAACCTACGTCCAATAGTCCCGGGAAAACTATTGACGGTTATTCAATAGTGCGCCTACGGTGACCGCATGACTCAGGTGAAGCACCTCATCGTCGGGGCCGGGTTCGCCGGGCTCGGCATGGCGATCAAGCTCGCGGAGGACGGGGAGGACGACTTCCTCGTCATCGAGAAGGACGACGACGTGGGTGGCACCTGGCGGGCGAACGTCTACCCCGGGGCCGCGTGCGACGTCCCGAGCCAGCTCTACAGCTACTCCTTCGCGCCCAACCCGGACTGGTCGATGTCCTTCTCCCCCCAGCCGGAGATCCGGGCCTACCTCGAGCGGCTCGCCCAAAGGTCCGGGGTGTTGGACCGCTTCCGGTTCGGTCTCGCCGTCGACCGGGCCACGTGGGACGACGGACGACAGAGTTGGCGGGTCACACTCTCCGACGGCACCGAGATCATCGCGACCACGTTGATCAGCGGCGCCGGCGGCCTCTCCGAGCCGCGCCTGCCCGACATCGACGGCATCGACAGCTTCGAGGGCGAGGTCTTCCACTCCGCGCGGTGGAACCACGACGTGGACCTGACCGGGAAACGGGTGGCGGTGATCGGCACCGGCGCGTCGGCGATCCAGATCATCCCCGAGATCGCCGGGATCGTGGACCACCTCGACGTCCACCAGCGCACGCCACCGTGGGTGATCCCGCGCAACGACCGTCGTTACACCGGGATCGAGAAGTTCGGCTTCCGACACGTCCCACTGATGCAGAAGGCCTACCGGACCGCGATCTACTGGGGGCGCGAGTGCTACGTCCCAGCCTTCACGATGAATCCGAAGCTGGCGCTGCCGGCGAAGATGTTGGCCCGGGCCAACATCGCCAAAGCGATCAAGGACCCCGAGCTGCGCCGCAAGGTGACCCCCGACTACGAGATCGGCTGCAAGCGGATCCTGATCTCCAACACCTACTACCCCGCCTTGGCCGCCGAGCACGTCGACCTGGTGGACGAGCCGATCGGCAAGGTGACCCCGAACGCGCTCGTCACCGCGGACGGCGTCGAGCGGCCGATCGACGTACTGATCGTGGCCACCGGGTTCCACACCACCGACCAGCCGATAGCTTCGGCCATCACCGGCCGCGAGGGAAGGACCCTCGCCGAGACCTGGGAACGGACCGGACAGGTCGCCTACAAGGGCACCACCGTGCACGGGTTCCCCAACCTCTTCCAGATCGTCGGACCCAACACCGGCCTGGGCCACTCGAGCATGGTGCTCATCATCGAGTCGCAGATCGACTACATCCGCGACGCGATCCGGACCATGGACGCCCATTCCTACGCCACCGTCGAGCCCCACCTCGACGAACAGGTCCGGTGGAACGAGGACGTCCAGCGTCGGATGGGAAGAACGGTCTGGAACTCCGGTGGCTGCGCCAGCTGGTATCTCGACGCCGAGGGCCGCAACACCACCCTGTGGCCGAAGTCGACCTTCACCTTCCGCCGACTGCTGTCCCGCTTCGACGTCTCTGCCTACGACGTCACTGCCGCCACCGAAACCGCCGATGAAGGGGTCCCCGCATGAAGTCTCTCGAGAGCAAGGTCGTCGTGGTCACCGGGGCCAGCTCCGGCATCGGGCGGGCGCTGGCGGTCAACGCCGCCGGCAAGGGGGCGCTGCTGGCCCTGTCCGACCTTGACGAGGCCGGCCTCTCCGAGACCGTCGACCTGGCCAAGAACGCCGGCGCCCGTGAGGTCCGCTCCGACCTCGTCGACGTCGCCGACCGCGCCGCGATGGGAGCCTGGGCTGCTTCGGTCGCCGACCAGTTCGGCCGGGTCAACGTCGTGATCAACAACGCGGGCGTCGCGCTGGCCGGCAACTTCGAGGAGATGGAGTACGACGACTTCGAGTGGATCGTCGGCATCAACTTCTGGGGCGTCGTGCACGGCACCAAGGAGTTTCTCCCCCATCTCATCGCCTCCGGTGAGGGCCACATCGTCAACCTGTCCAGCCTCTTCGGACTGCTCTCGATCCCTGGCCAGAGCGCCTACAACGCCACGAAGTACGCCGTCCGCGGCTTCAGCGAGGCTGTGCGGGAGGAGCTCCTCATCGCCCGGCACCCAGTGGGAGTGACCGTCATACACCCCGGCGGCATCAAGACCGCGATCGCTCGCAACGCCCGGGTGACCGCGAGCGAGGACCAGGCCGAGACAGCGAGGGTCTTCGACAAGTCGCTGGCCAGGATGACCCCCGAGAAGGCCGCCTCGATCATCATCGACGGCGTGCTCGCCGGGAAGCCGCGAGTCCTGGTCGGCATCGACGCGCATCTGTTGCACTCTTTCGCCAAGTTCACCGGGGCGCGCTATCAGGACGTCGTCGCGAAGGTGGCCGGCCGGGTCATGCCGAAGCGGAAGTAGTCCCCGAGGCCCGGCGTGACGGCCCGCCCGGGGGCTCCGTGCCAGACTGGCCGGGTGGAGTCAGACCGCCTGGAGCTCGGGACACCGGTCGAGATCGTGATGACCAAGTGGCCTGATCTTCCGCACTGGGTCTACCCCGGGCGCTACCTGGGCTCCGACCTCCACGGGGACTGGATCGGGATCCCCCGCGGCACGCGGATGAAGCGGCCCGGGGCTGACTACGAAGCGAAGTACGACCAGGTCTGTCTCGTCCCCGCCCCCGGCCCGGACGAGATCCGCGGCTGGTGCGCCGCGTTCCACGGGGCGGGCGGACCGGTCGATGTCTACGTCGACATCGCCACCCCGCCGGTTTGGGAGGGTACGACGGTCCACGCGGTCGACCTCGACCTCGACGTGGTCCGTGGCACCAGTGGTCGGGTGTGGGTCGACGACGAGGACGAATTCGCCGAGCACCGGGTCTCCCTGGGATATCCGCAGGAGGTCGTCGACCTGGCCGTGCGCAGTTGCGACCACGTGCACTCGGCAGTGGCCGCTCGAGCGATGCCGTTCGACGGGACCCACCTCGCCCGGCTCTCCGACGTCGGAGGGCTGCACTGACTCCTGATCAGGACTGCCCGGACTTCTCCGCCTCCCGGGA
>JAKDNC010000486.1 GCA_030452025.1 Nocardioides sp.
CCTGCTGTCGCCGACGAGTCCGTTCCGGGTTAGACAGTGTTGCCGGGTGAGTAAGGCACTTTTATAGTGTTTTTCGGCTGCGTCGATCCTCGCGGTGGACGTATTCGGGTGAGAATCCTGCGGAAGGCTGAATTGAAAGTACCTTCGGTGAGCCGAGTCAGCACCTTCCAAGGAGCGGAGTGCTACGTTGCTACCGTGACCGGTACGTGCGTAGGTCGACCACCAGCGTCCCAAATTCCGTTCGGCGCGGTCGGCAATCAGGTCTATTCTCTGGACCGAGCAAAGGGCCGTCCGCCATTGGGCGTAGCAGTCGTCGTGGACGAAGGCTTCGAGTTGGTCGAAATCCACCAATAGGGAGTCAAACCCCGGGAAAGGCGCGACATGCGGATCAGAGATCTCGATGACCGGCATCTTCAGTGTCAGCTGGCCTGACTTGCTCAGTTCACGGGATCACCGCTCCATTCGATGACCAAACGGTTCCGTCGAGCAGAGAAAACATCGGATTCCTTGACGTCGAAGTACCGGTTTGTGACTGTACTTTCGTTCCGGAGTTCGCCCCTGTTCTCGAACGACCTCAGGAAGCTTGCCCGCCGGCCTGTAGTGGCCAGGAAATTGAACCAGATCCGCGGGGGCTGCAAAACATGGAGGTGCTTTGCGGCCCCGGCCACAGACACGTCTCCGCTCCTGGCGCATCCGGGGTAGCCATTAGAATCGTGCCTGTCAGAAAACGACAAACTCACCAAATTGCAGCGAACGACAGGGAGGCCGCGGGTGCCGATCACACGGACCGTGCTCGACATGGCCGAACGCCAGCCGGACCAGCCCGCGATCGTCGGGGACGATGGCAGGCTGACGTATGCCCAGCTCGTTGACGATTCGCGGCGGATGATCGCGGTCGTTGATTCCCTGCACCGCGCCCAGACCACTCCGCCGGCACCGGCCGACGAAACTGGTGGTATCGCGATCACGGCAGTGAGTGTCTCCTCGGCATTCCACGCCTCGCGCATCATCGCGGGACTCGCCGGGTTCCGGGCCGTGTCGGCGACCGTGGACCCGCAATGGCCGCTGGATCACCAGATCGGCGTCATCCTCTCCACGGGAATCGGCGTGGTCATCAGTGACTCGACCGACCTGGCCGACGGGCTCACCGCGCGTGGCTGGGCGGGCACCATCATCACGCTCGCAGAGTTCAGGCAGAAGGAAACGTCCGTCGCCCCGGCAGCGGAACCAGCAGTGCGGGATGGTGACGAGCCGTTCCTCCTGTTGTTCTCCTCGGGAACGACGAGCAACCCCAAGGCGTTCCTGAAGACCCGACACCAGTACCGCGAGAACTTCGCCGTCTCCAGCGCCTACCTGGAGCCGTACGCCGGCGTCGCCACCCTTGCCCCCGGTCCGGTGTCCTACAGCCTCACCCTGTACGCACTCATTGAATGCCTCGCCTCCGGCGGTAGCGTCCATGTCGCGGACGCTTTCGACCCAGCGGCATTGGGCCGGCGTATCCACGACGAGAAGATCACCCGCGTGGTGGCCGTGCCCGCGATCGTCCAAACACTGGTGGATGCCGCCCGCCGTAACCCGGAATCCCTGGCGACGCTCGAACTGGTGGTCACCGGCGGCGCGAACCTCCCCGCGATCTTGCGCACCGGGCTGGCCGACGTCCTGCCCGATGTGCGGCTCATCAGCTACTACGGGGCGGCGGAAATCGGGTTCATCGGCGACAGCCGGGGCGGTGACGGCACCCGCATCAGCGTCTACGACGGCATCCGCGTGAGCATCCGTGACGACCAAGGAGCTGAAGTGTCCGACGGCGAACCCGGCACCCTGTGGGTCCACGCCGCCTCATGCTCCGACGGGTACCTCCCGGGAACAACGGACGCCGTGCTGCGGGGCACCGACGGCTGGGCGACGGTGAACGACCACGGCCGGCTGGTCGACGGCGCACTGGTGTTGGAGGGCCGAGCCGGAGACGTGGCCATCACCGGCGGGCATAAGGTCTCCCTGCCCGGTGTCGAGCGTGCCTTCGACGGGATGCCGCACCTGGGAGCAGTCTGCGCAGTAGCGCTCGCCCACGACCGGCTCGGCACCGTCGTGGCACTCGTCATCGAGGGCGAAGCACCGGAGAAGATCGAGTTGCTGGCTCGAGCCCGTCGGGAACTGGCCCCGCAGTTCGTCCCGCGCCGCTGGTACCGGATGGAGCAGCTGCCGCGCACCGTCGGCGGCAAGATCCGCCGTCCAGCCGTCGCCGAGCTGATCGAGCAGGGACAGGCGGTGCGGCTGTGAGGGAACCTCGCCGTGTGGTCATCACGGGTCTCGGGGCGATCACCCCGAGCGGTGTGGATGTCCCGACCATGTGGGACAACGTCGTCCATGGCCGCAGCGCGATCACCACTCTTGGCGGTCCCGAATTCGAAAACCTTGCGGTCCGTATCGGCGGCGAAGTGAACGGTTTCGACGCCACCACGGTCTTGAAGCCAAACCTGGCCCGGCGGCTCAGCCGCAGTCAGCACTGGGCCGTGGCCGCAGCCGATGAGGCCTTGCGGCAGGCCGGGTGGATCCCGGACGCGGGGGAGATGCCGTGGGATCCGCAACGCTTCGCGATCATTGGCGCCACCGGCTCCGGACCGGTCGATGCCATGCAACAAGCCACCCGCATCCTGGACCAGAAGGGCCCACGGTCCGTGCCGCTGACGTTGGCGATCCATGGCGCACCGGATGCCGCGGCGGCCATACTCAGCCAGCGGTACCAGGCGTTCGGTCCCGCCCAGGGGGTATCGGCCACCTGCGCCAGTGGGGCGATCGCCCTCGGGGAGGGCCTGCGCCGGATCCGCCACGGCTACGCCGACGCGGTCCTGGTGGTCGGGATGGAGGACTGCCTGAATGCGGTGAACCTGGCCTCGAACGCGAATATGCGGGCACTGGCCGCAGGCTATGAGGGCGACCCAGCTGCTGCTTCCAGACCTTTTGACCGGGCACGGTCCGGCTTCGTGATGTCGGCCGGCTCGGCTGCCATTCTGCTCGAGTCTGAGGAGAGCGCTCGCACCCGGGGAGCCGCCGCATTGGCGGAACTGGCAGGATTCGGCGCCGCCAGCGATGCCCATCACGCGACCGCTCCACATCCGGAGGGCAGGGGAGCAGCGCAGGCCGTCCGCGACTGCCTCGCCGATGCGGGAGTCTGCGCGGACGCCGTCGACCATATCAACGCGCACGGTACCGGAACCCCCGCCGGTGACGCCG
>JAKDNC010000487.1 GCA_030452025.1 Nocardioides sp.
GTCCCACCCACAGTCGGCACCCAGACCAGCCCAGACCAGGCCCCGACCCGCCCGACCACACGGATGAGCAGATTCCGTGGTGTCCCACCCCAGCCTCACGAAGTACGACGTACCCGGCTCACCGCGCGCACTGATCCTGATGCTGCACGGAGGCAAGAAGCATTCGTTCATGCCCGTCGACTGGCGCAGCACCTCCTGGCAGCGCTCCCGCGCCATGCAGCGGGCGATCACGCCGCGCGCGCGTCAGGAGGGGGTGAGCACCTGGCTGCTGCGCTACCGGCACCGCGGCTGGAACGAGGTCGACTCGCCCTCCCCCGTGCCCGATGCCCGCTGGGCGCTCGACGAGGTGACCCGCGAGCTGGGCGAGGTACCGGTGGTCCTCCTGGGCCATTCGATGGGTGCACGGACCGCCGCGCGCGTCGCCGACCACGAGCGGGTCGTCGGTGTCGTCGCCCTGGCCCCGTGGTTCGAGAAGAACGATCCGGTCACGCCACTGGCAGGGCGCCGGCTCGCCACGGCCCACGGCTCGCGGGACCGGATCACGAGCCCGAGCGCCACCGGCGCCTTCGTCCGACGCGCGGCCGAGGTCGCTGCGTCCACCGAGACCCACGACCCGGGTCCGCTGGGCCACTACATGCTGCGCGACATCGCCACCTGGAACGACTTCGCGATCACCCGGGCCCTCGCCATGACCCGCCCCATGGACGGCGCCTGAGGCCTCGCAGAAATTGATCTCGGGAATCGGGAATGCAAGTGGCACGCTCGTCGTTGGACGGAACGAAACCGTACCGTTTCATCCCTTCAGCTCCGGAGTACCCATGCCCGCCGTACCCCCTCCGCCCAACCACGCGGTCAGCCGACCGCGCGTGGAGGGCGACCGAGAGGTGGAGATCCTCAAGGCCGCCCTCCGGGTCCTGGCAGAGGTCGGCTACGACCGGGTGACCATGGATGCCGTCGCCACGGCGGCCAAGGCATCAAAGGCCACGCTGTATCGACGGTGGAGCAACAAGGCCACCCTGGTCATCGATGCGCTGCTCCTGCTCAAGGATCCCCCTGCACTGCCCGACGAGGGCTCGTTGCGCGAGGATCTGCTCGCCACGTTCTGTGGCATCGACGGGATGCTCGACGAGGAGTCCGTGGCCACACTCGGAAGCATCATCACGGCCATCAACCGCGACCAAGAGTTTGCAGCTGAGTTCCGGTCCCGGGTGATCGGTCCCAAGAACGCCATCACCATCGCCATCTTCGAGCGAGCCAAGGCCCGTGGTGAGGTGCGCGAGGACCTCGACCCTGAACTCTTCGGACCCGCGCTGGCCGGGATGATCCTGCACCGCGTCTTCGTCCTCGGCAACAAGGCCGACCGACCATGCGTCACGTCGCTCATCGACCAGATCATCCTGCCTGCCGCACTCAGGACCCCGCACTGACTCAGCCGCTTCCCGCGGTCCTCACTGCTCCTCCACACCCCGAAGGAAACCCGATGTCCGACCCGACCCTGATCGAGCCCGCCCAAAATGTCCCCGAAGTTCCACCGGATCAGAAGCATCGACTGCGTTGGGCGCTCGTCCTGATCTCGCTCGCCCAGCTGATGGTGGTGCTCGACAGCACCATCGCCACCATTGCGCTGCCGTTCATCGGCGCCGATCTCGACATGGACCCGGCCAACCTGACCTGGATCGTCACCGGCTACGCCCTGGCCTTCGGCGGTCTGCTGCTGCTCGGGGGTCGCCTCGGTGACCTCTATGGCCGACGTCGCATCTTCATGGTCGGCGTGCTCGTCTTCGCCCTTGCCTCGCTGCTCGGCGGCATCGCCTGGACCGAGCCGCTCCTCCTCGGTGCCCGCGCACTCCAGGGCGTCGGCGCCGCGATGGCCTCTCCGGCGGCACTGGCCCTGATCACGACGACGTTCCCCGCGGGTCCGCCGCGCAACCGCGCCTTCGCCGTCTACGCCGCCATGTCCGGTGTCGGCGCCGCGGTCGGGCTGGTCCTCGGTGGCTGGCTGACCGGGCTCAACGATCCGCTTGGGGTCGAGGGCTGGCGCCTGACCTTCCTGATCAACGTCCCGATCGGCATCGTCGCCGCACTCATGGCTCCGCGCTTCTTCAAGGAGTCCGACACGCACCCCGGGTGGCTCGATGTCCCCGGCGCGATCACCGGCACGCTCGGCCTGCTCGGTCTGGTCTACGGCTTCAGCCGCGCCGGCGAGGAGCAGTACGGCTGGGGCGACACCTGGACCCTCACCAGCCTCGCCGTCGGTGTCACGATGCTCGTGGTCTTCGGACTCATCGAGTCCCGCGTCAAGCACCCACTGCTCCCGGTCCGGGTCTTCGCCCACCGCACCCGCGCGGTCAGCTTCATCGCCATGATGCTCCTGCCCGCCGCGATGTTCGCGATGTTCTTCTTCCTGAGCCTCTTCGTCCAGAACGTCGTGGGCTACAGCCCACTGCACGCCGGCTTCGCGTTCCTGCCGTTCTCGGTCGGCATGATCATCTCGGCCACCGCAGCCTCAACCCTGATCAGCCGGGTGGACCCGCGGTTCCTGGCCGGCACCGGCTCGTTGATTGCGGCCGCCTCACTCTTCGGCTTCTCCCGGTTGAGCGTGGATGAGTCCCCCGCGAACCTGCTCGGCTCGGTCACCGGGCCGGCCGTGGGAGCGGACGTGAACTACTGGACCCAGATCCTGCCGTTCGTGTTCACGATGGCGCTCGGGATGGGTCTGGTCTTCGTGCCGCTCACCCTCACCGCCGTCCACCATCTGCGCGCCGAGGACTCGGGCATCGGCTCCGGCGTCCTCAACACGATGCAGCAGATCGGCGGCGCGCTCGGTCTGGCCGTGCTCTCCAGCGTGGCCCTGCACTTCACCCAGAACCGTGGCGACGAGATCACTCCGGGGCTGGTCAAGGCAGCCACCCAGGCCGGGCTGCAGGAGAAACTGGGCCCCGAGGGCTTCCAGCAGGCGATGGGACAGCTGACCTACCTCGGCTCCTTCACCGACGGCGCGACCACGGCCTTCCTGGTCGGTTCACTGATGATGCTGGCCGCCTCGGTCACCATCTGGCTCTTCCTCGACGTCAAGCACGAGGAGCTGGCCACCGACGGCCCCGAAAGCGTCCCCGCCGACTGATCAGACAACCCGTCATGGACGCGAGCGCCGATTGTCGTCTGAGGGGGGGGGAAAACCCCCCCCCCCCCCCCCCCCGCCCCCGACCCGCGGGGGGGGGGGGGGGGG
>JAKDNC010000488.1 GCA_030452025.1 Nocardioides sp.
CCCCCAGCCCGGCCCCGACACGCGGCGGGCCGACCGCGTCCAGCGGGCGGTCTACTGGGTGAACTCGACCGACGACGTGGTGCGCGGATTCTTCGAGAGCGGAGGCTGGGCGCCCGACACGGCGCACCGCGAGCTCGACCTGCACGGGGATGGCTCGATCACCGTGAAGCAGGTCCGCCTCCACTGCTCCTTGTGAGCGCCAGAGTCGGCCCGGGCTGACGACATGCACCTCGGTCCGGGCCGACTCGACGCGGTTCAGTTGACGCCCACGGCGCTCCAGGCCGCGGCGACGGTGCCGTACTGCGTGCTGTCCTGGCCGTAGATGTCCTTGGCCGCGTCCAGCGTGTAGGTGCGGGCCTGCGCGTAGGTGGTGCCGGAGGTCATGTAGGCATCCAGCGCGCGGAACCAGATCTTGGCAGCGCCGGCCCGGCCGACACCGGTGATCGTGGAGCCGTCACAGGTCGGTGAGTTGTGCGACTTGCCGCCGATGACCCTCGCGCCCGACCCCTCGGCGAGCAGGTAGAAGAAGTGGTTGCCGACCCCCGAGGAGTAGTGGACGTCGAGGTCCTTCGTGCCGCTGGTCCAGCAGTCCTGCGAGCTGCCGTCGGAGCTCGGCTTGTCCATCCGGCGAAATCCGGCATGGTTGGCCAGGTCGAACTGCTCGCCAATGTAGTAGTCGCCGGGGTCGCTGGAGTTGTCGGCGTAGAACTCGACCATGGTGCCGAAGATGTCGGAGGTGGACTCGTTGAGGCCGCCGGACTCCCCGGAGTAGTTCAGTCCCGCCGTGTGCTCGGTGACCCCGTGGGACATCTCGTGTCCCGCAACGTCGAGAGAGACCAGGGGGCCGAACTCGGTGCCGTCACCATCGCCGTACGTCATCTTCTCGCCGTCCCAGAAGGCGTTGGCGTAGCCGCTGCCGTAGTGGACCCGGCTCGGGGCGCCGGTGCCGTCACCGAAGATGCCGTCGCGGCCGTGGATGCCTTTGAAGTAGTTCCACGTCATGGCCGCGCCATAGCTGGCATCGACCGCAGCGGACTCGCGGTTGGAGTCGTTGCCGTTGCCGAACGACGGGTCGGGACTGGAGAAGACGCTGCCGTTGGCGCACCCGAGGCCGAGCAGGGTGCAGAGGAACGAGTCCTCCTTGTTCTTCATGTCGGTGGTGGCTGCGCTGCCATGATCCGGGTCGGTCAGCGTGTAGCCCGAGCCCGACTTGCTCACCCCGAGGGGGACGGCGCCGCTGTAGAGCGAGTGCCCCTCGCCGTCGACGTTGACGATCTCCTGCTCGGCGCGCAGCACCTTCCCGGATGTGGCGTCGACGTAGGTCGCGAGGCGGCTCGGGGTGCCGTCAGCCTGCGTCCCCCCGCTCACCACCCGCCAGGCCAGGACCGGTGCCACACCGGTGGCGTCGACAACCAGGTCAGGAGTGCCCTGCAGCTTGAGGTTCTTGATCGTCCGGGCCACCTTGGTGGCCAGCGAGGCGATGCGCGCCCTTCCCCTGGCCACGGACGGGTTGGTGTCGAGGTCGAGGGTCTTGCGCAGGCTCTGGCTGACCGACTCCAGGTCGCCGGAGGCGTCCTGATGCACCACGAGGTCACCGCCGACCACGTCGAGCCCCTTGTAGCGGCGGTCCATGCGCACGTGGGTGGTGCCGTCCGCGTCGACGATCTCGGGGCCCACCCGATACGTCTGGCCGGCCGCACCCCGTGCGAGGGCGGGGTGGGAGGTCAGCGCCGTGACGGCGTCTTCTCGACTGGCCGGCTCCGGTGCGGCTCCGGCCGGCGCCGAGGTCGCCACGCCGGCAGTGGTGGCCGCCAGGGCAAGCGCGGCGAGTGCAGGGGTGATGCGCATGGGGTGTTGCCTCCATCGTCGGGGGTGCTCCCTCCCCGGACGTGAGGCTCTCACTACTGAGCGGTAACTGAGAACCCCTCGGCGCCTGCAACTTTCTGCATTGCAGGAAGGTGCACGTTTCAGGCCCAGTCGTAGTCGGTCGTGGTCGGTCGTGGTCAGTCGAGGTCGAGGAACCTCTCGAGCCCGACGGTGAGACCCGGATTGTCGGCGATGGCGCGGATCCCGGTGAGCACACCAGGACCGAACGAGGCGCGGTCCATCGAGTCGTGGCGGACGGTGAGCGTCTCCCCCGGCCCTCCGAGCACGACCTCCTGGTGGGCGACCATGCCCCGAATTCGCAGGCCGTGCACGCGGACCCCGTCCACGTCTGCGCCCCGAGCACCCTCGAGGCTGGTCGAGGTGGCGTCAGGCATCGGTCCAGCGCCCGCCTCCCTGCGCGCAGCAGCGATGAGTTCCGCCGTACGACGCGCGGTGCCCGAGGGTGCGTCAGCCTTGTCGGGATGGTGCATCTCAACGACCTCGACCGAATCGTAGAACGGGGCCGCCGCTGCGGCGAAGCGCATCATCAGGATCGCACCGATGGAGAAGTTCGGGGCGATCAGGACGCCGGTGGACGGTGAGACCTCGAGCCAGCTGCGCAACTGCGCCATCCGGTCGTCGTCGAAGCCGGTGGTGCCGACCACGGCATGGATCCCGTGGTCGATGCAGAACTCGAGGTTGTCCATCACCACATCGGGATGAGTGAAGTCCACGACCACCTCGGCGCCGGCAGTGACCAGTTGGTCCACCTCGTCGCCGACATCGACGCCGGCAACCAGCTCCATCCCCTCTGTGGCCTCGACGATGCGACAGATTTCCGCACCGACCTTGCCTCGCGCGCCGAGCACGCCCACCTTCAGATTCTGGTTCGTCACAGGTCAAACCTACGGGACGCGAAACACAATCCGGCGTCCGGTGACTGACGAACAAACCCGGTAGTGGCAGGATTCAGGTCATGGCATTGCAGACGATTCCAGCACGGATCCGGTGGGCAGTCGAAATCCTCGACGTGCAACCCGGCGACCAGGTGCTCGAGGTCGGGTGCGGTCAGGGGCACGCCGCAGAGCTGATCTGCAGCCGCCTCGCGACCGGAAAGCTGCTCGCGATCGACCGCTCGGAGTCGGGCGTGGACCGCACCAAGCGTCGCTGCGCGGAGTACGTCACCGCCGGCCGACTGGCCGTTCGGCACATCGACCTGGCCACTTTGCGAGTGCCTGTCAAGCGTCTGGACAAGGTGTTCGCGTTCAACGTCAACCTGTTCTGGGTGCGCGACTGCCAGGACGAACTCGTCCTGCTCCATGAGCGCCTCTCCCCCGGCGGCACCATCCACCT
>JAKDNC010000489.1 GCA_030452025.1 Nocardioides sp.
CCTCCGGTCACGTCATCCGCGCCTAACGAGGCGCCGGGATCGGCCGGCCCCGCGGTAGGCGCGGATGACGTGGCCGGAGGTGGGCGTGCATCGTCAGCGTCCGCCCCACACCCGCACAACAAAGCCAATACGGCCAACACGGCCAACGGGCTCCCCCGGCGGTTACTCGGTGTCTCCATCACTCTCCTCCCCGTGGCGGCACGATCGTCCTGGGCTTCTGTGACGAGCCCAGGGACCGGCGGCCCAATCCGACTGCTCCCAGTGTCTTCGACGACCACGGCTCCCGTCTCGAGATCGGCCGGGGTACCCAATATCGGGTACGTCGTCTGCGCATTCCGGTCCCTGAGCGACTCGCTTGTGGTAATTCTGAGTCGTCCACAACCAGCGATTGGGGGGCCCGGCGATGCGGGAACGGCTGCCGAACTTCGTCTACATCGGCCCGAGCAAGGCCGGATCCACGTGGCTGCACGAGGTCCTGATCCGACACCCGCAGGTCTGCATGACCGAGGCGAAGGATCTGTACTTCTTCGACCGCTACTTCGACCGTGGCCGCGATTGGTACGCCGACTGTTTCCGCCACGCCGGGCCAGATCACAAAATCGTCGGGGAAGTGTGCCAGGAGTACCTCTCCTGCGCTGAAGCACCCGGACGGATGCGCCAGCTGCTGCCGCCGGACGTGAAGGTGATGGTGACCCTCCGGGACCCGGTGGACCGCGCTTACTCGGGATATCTCTACATGCGAAAGCACGGAGTGTTCGACGGGACGTTCCGAGAAGCCCTCGAGACCAGGCCGGGCATGCTGGACCACGCGCGCTATGCCACGTTGCTGTCGCGCTATCTGGAGCACTTCAATCGTTCCGACATTCACTGTGCCGTGTTCGACGACCTCGTGGAGGACCCACGGGCCTTCATCGACGTCGTCATCGACTGGCTCGGACTGGAACCGATGGAGCTCGACGAGTCGCTGCTCGCGGCGCGACTTCCGGCCAGCGAGGCCAGATCTGTCCCGGTGGCGCGGATGGTCAAACAGGGTGCCAACTGGGCCAGGCGTCACAACGCCACCACGTTGATCGGGCACGTCAAGCGATCCTCGTTGGTCCAGAAGTCCCTCTACAAAACCCTCGAGGACCGGCCACCCCTGCGGGATGAGGACGTCGAGTTCGTGCGGGTGAGGATGCGCGACGAGATCGCGCGTGTCGAGGAGATGTTCGACCTGGAGCTCCGCCGACGTTGGGGCTGGGCCGGCTAGGCATGGACGCGATCCCGCAGAGGGGACGAGACCCGATGAAGTGGCTCGTGCTGGTCCTGTTCGCCATCCTTCCGCTTCAGTGGTTTGCGCTGGGGTCGTCACCGCTCGGCCAGGTCAGGCTGCACATGGCCGCGATCTTCGCCTTCGCGGGGATCGTCCTGATTCGATACCGGATGCGTGTCCACGCGCCGGTGCTGCGCGGGGCCCGCTACTTCATCCTCGCGATCGTGTACCTGGCGACCACATGGGGGGTGATGGACCTCTACAACGGCAAGCTTCCCACCGGCGCGGTCCAGATGCTGCTCTATCTGGTCGCCTTCGTCGGCATCGCGACCTACTTCTTCCGCGTCGCGGCGGCGCGCGACGGCGCGGCGGTCGAGGCACTGAGGTGGGCAGCTGCGGTCGCCTGTGCGTCGGTGCTGATCGGCTTCACGATTGCGATGTTCGTCAACGGCGTCAACGGCGTCGCGGTGTTCGGCAGGACCATCGCGGCCGCAGATCCCGAGATCCTGCAGAAAGAGGTCTTCAAGAGCAGCTTTGCCGGATTCGGTATCGCCGAGGACCAGGTGCAGGGCAACCTGCGTCACGAGATCTTCGGCTCCGTGCTGTTTTCCATGATGGTCTCAACCTGGGCGATGCGCCGCGGGCAGCGCCCCACCTCAGTGCAGCGCTGGGTCTACTCCAGCGCCATGGTGGTGGGCAGCGTTCTGTTGGCATTGTCTTTGAGTCGGTCCATCCTGATCGCCGCTCTGGCGTGGCCAATGCTGATCTTCTTCAGGTCGGTTGCCTCCGGACGCGTCTCGCCGGGACAGGTTGTCGCCCTCGTCCTCGGCGCTGCCGGGCTCGCCAGCCTGTCCCTGTCGGGGTTCGGCACCGTGCTGTGGAACCGGTTCACCCAGGACACAACGGGATACGACGCACGCGCTGGCAACTACTCCGGGGCATTCGACATCCTTCCAGACTATTGGCTGACCGGCGGATTCAAGACATCGGGTGCTCACGTCAGTACGCACAACTTCGTCCTGGACTCATGGCTGCGCGGCGGCATATTTGTCGCCCTGGCCGCGGCCGCGGTTGTGCTGACCATCCTGCTCCTCTGGACGAGCTTGGTCGCACGGCTTCCGAAGTCGCCCACTTGGTTGGTCCCGGTGGCAGCCGCCCTGGCCCTCCCAGTGGTGCGGCTCGGGACCTCGGGCGGCGGCCACATCCCGCCGGTCGAGTGGGTCGCGCTCGGCTTCGTCTTCGGCGTGCTGACAGCCAGCGCCGGTGCGCGCCCACGCGTCGAACTTGCCGAAGCACATCCTGCACAACACGCGGGTTCCCCGTGACGGAGTCGCCCGTGTCTCCTCGTCCCAACCCAACTGCCGACCCGACCGGCCCTCCTCACAGCGGCCGCCGTCGCCTCTCCTTGCAAGGCGCAATGGTTTGGTTCGCCTTCTCCTACGGAGGAGCGATCCTGGGCTATCTGGCCGTGAATGCTGCAGCGGCACGGCTGCTGGAGGAGCGCTACGGGTACTTCGTGATCGCACTCACCGTCTCGACCGTGGTCGGGCAGTTGGCGCTTGTGGGTGTGCATCGGGGCGGCCTGCGCGAGGCAGCCAGGTTGCAGCCTGACGACCTGGACACTCTTCGCGACCTGCGCCGTGGCGTGCGGGTCGTCACGCTCCTGACGCTCCCGCTGGCAGCCGTGGGTGCGGCGGGGGGCACCTACCTCCTGTTGGGGGATGTCACCCCGGGCTCGCGGGTGACCGTGGCCCTCGGGATGGGCGTGCTCGTGTGGTTGGGGGGTCACCAGAAATTGTGGGCCAACTACCTGCGCGGCTTCGGCCAGGTCAGGTTCGCGAGCCTCCTGGAAGGTCGTTCCGGCGGAAGCATCGTCTCCCTCGGCCAGGCCCTTGCGATCGTGGCAGTCCTGCTGTTCCGGCCCGGGTGGGGACTGGCGGGGGCCTTGGCTGCACTCGCGGT
>JAKDNC010000490.1 GCA_030452025.1 Nocardioides sp.
TACCGGCGGATCACCGAGTCGCTGCGCACAGCGAGCGTTGCTCCGTCAGCCTTCCGCTCCGTGCTCGACACCTGGCTCTATACGATCGAAGAGGATGCGATCGACGCCGACCCGTCCATCGAAGCGTCGCCCGAGCGCCTCGCTCAGGCCACCGGCGAACTGCTCGACTCGCGACTCGCCGACGTCAGCTCGACCACCCCCTCCTTCGCCCTCGCACTGCGCACCTACCACCAGGCCTCCGGCGAGGACCCCGCCACTGCTGACGGCCTCGCTGCGTGGCTCGGCGGACAGCCGCACGTCGCGGCCGCCGCGAAGCGCGCCGCCGGTATCAAGGGCGACCTCGACCACTTCGGGGCGATGAGCTTCCTGCAGGGCCTGCTCACCGTGCTCCGCGACGCCGGTCACCCTGGCCTGCTGCTCGTCCTCGACGAGGTCGAGACCCTGCAACGCATGCGCTCCGACGTGCGGGACAAGGCGCTGAACGCCCTGCGCCAGCTCATGGACGAGATCGACGCAGGTCGCTACCCGGGGCTGTATCTGGTGCTCACCGGAACCCCCGCCTTCTTCGACGGGCCCAACGGCGTCCATCGACTCCCTCCACTCGCCCAGCGACTGGAGACCCCGTTCCTGCCCGATCCCCGCTTCGACAATCCTCGCGCTGTGCAGATCCGGTTGCTCGGCTTCACCCAGGACTCGCTCGTTGAGGTCGGTGTGCGCGTGAGAGACCTCTACGCGCAGGGGCGCGAGCAGGAGCAGCGCCTCCGCGATCGAGTTGATGACGCCTATATCGGCGACTTCTCGCGCGAGGTCGCCGGGGAGCTCGGCGCCAAAGTAGGACTGGCACCGAGGATCTTCC
Organism: Nocardioides sp.; assembly: GCA_030452025.1. Taxonomy (GTDB): domain Bacteria; phylum Actinomycetota; class Actinomycetes; order Propionibacteriales; family Nocardioidaceae; genus Nocardioides. Next base: position 857 of record JAKDNC010000490.1, read on the forward strand.
TGCGCAAGCTCGTGGACGTCCTCGACCGCGTCGACCAGTTCAAGGACTTCGACCCGCGCACCGACTACACCGTCATGGTGAGCGCGGCCGAGCGTGCCGTCGCCGGGCCCCGGGTGGATCCCGACGACATCGACCTCGACCTCGGCGATGACTGACCGCGCCCACCCACGCGATCGCGCCGCCGGCCCGGAGGGATTCGACGCTCTCGCCCCGACGGTTCAGCACCACATCGTCAACTCCCTCGGCTGGCCCGGCCTGCGACAGCTCCAGGATGCCGCCGTGGCTCCGCTTGTGGCGGGGCAGGATGCGATCCTGCTCGCCCCCACCGCTGGAGGGAAGACCGAAGCGGCGACCTTTCCACTGCTGACCCGCATGAGCCAGGAGGACTGGCGGGGCACTTCGGTGCTGTACATCTGCCCTCTGCGCGCCTTGCTCAATAACCTGCAGCCGCGGCTGTCCTCCTACACGCAGTGGCTCGGCCGCACCGCCGAGGTGAGGCACGGCGACACCACCGCCGGTCAGCGTCGACGCCTCAGCGCGGAGCCGCCGGACATCCTCCTCACCACGCCTGAGTCGCTCGAGGCGATGCTCGTCTCCACCCTCACCTCTCCACAGGTGCTGTTCGCGAACGTGCGGGCGGTCGTCGTCGACGAAGTCCATGCATTCGCCGGCGACGACCGCGGCTGGCATCTGCAAGGGGTCCTCTCCCGGCTCGAAGCGATCGCCGGGCGACCCCTCCAGCGGATTGGCCTCTCCGCGACCGTCGGAAATCCGAAGGAGCTCCTGCACTGGCTGCGTGGCCCGCGACGAGAAGGCACCGGACGGGTGATCGACCCGGGCGGACACTCGAAGGACTCTGACGTCAGGCTGGACTGGGTCGGATCCGTCGACAACGCCGCCGAGGTCATCTCCCGATTGCACCGTGGCGAGAAGCGGCTCGTCTTCGCCGACTCAAGGCGCACCGTCGAATCCCTGACCATGTCGCTGCGAGAGCGCAAGGTGGACACCTTCGCCTCGCACTCCTCGCTCTCCGTCGATGAGCGCAGACGCTCCGAACAGGCGTTCGCGGAGGCACTCGACACCGTCATCGTGGCGACGTCCACGCTCGAGCTCGGCATCGACGTCGGGGACCTCGACCGTTGCTTACAGATCGGGGCTCCGAGAACCGTCGCGTCGATGCTGCAACGTCTGGGGCGAACGGGCCGTCGAGCCGACACCACGCGGAACATGCTGTTCCTCGGCACCACCGATGAAGAATTCCTCCGGGCCTGCGGTCTGCTGTTGCTGTGGTCCGAAGGATATGTGGAACCGATCGAACCCCCTTCAGCGCCCCACCACGTCATCGCCCAGCAGATCCTGGGCCTGGCCCTGCAGCGGCGAGCCATGAACCGCGACGACGTGTACCGGGACCTTTCCGCCTTCGCGCCGCTCGCCGCCGCTGAAGGCGAAGCAATCCTCGACCACATGATCGAGAACCTCTTTCTCGTCCAGGACGGCCCTTTGCTCATGGTGGGGCCCGCCGCCGAGCGCCGATACGGGGGAATGCACTTCCGGGACGTGATGGCTGTCTTCACGGCGGCACCGCAGTTCACCGTCTTGCACGGACGTACCGAGATCGGTCTTCTTGACCCGATGGTCCTGCGTGGCCCGCACGATGGATCGCTGACAGTCACCCTGGCCGGACGGGGGTGGCGCGTGACTTCCATCGACTGGAATCGCCAAAGAGCACAGGTCGAGCCGTCAACCGTCGGGGGCAAGGTCCGCTGGTCCGGCGTGCCACAGCCGATCTCCGGCGCTCTGACGCGCGCGATCCGTCGATATCTGCAGGGCACGGAGCCCGAGGGCGTCGAGTTCACCCGCCGTTCTCAAGAGAAGATCGAGACCATGCGCGGCGAGTTCATGCCGTTTGTGGGCGTAGGAGACTCCGACGTCCTCACCCCTCACGACCGGGGACGGGCCCGGTGGTGGACCTGGGCCGGAGGCCGAGAGAACGCTCGTACCCTTGCAGCCCTGACGCGGGTCGCGCCCGAGTTGCTCGGGGAAGCGCCGACGTGGGACAACTTCGGCATCAATCTGTCGTCTGACGCGACGTTGCCCGAGATTCGTCGGGCGATGTCCCAGGCTCTGCAGCGAGCGACGAATGGGGAGGATGTCTTTGCGCCGCTCCTCGACGAGCGGGCCCTGCGCGAGGTGAAGTTCGGGGACATGGTGCCCGAGGCGCTTTTGCGGGCAGAGATCGCACAGCGATGACTGCTCAGTGAGTAGTCAAGCCAGCGAGTACGGCTGGATCCACGGCGTACACGTACGTGCCGCGCATGCCCCTTGTCATCAGCACGGAGTACACGTTCTTG
>JAKDNC010000491.1 GCA_030452025.1 Nocardioides sp.
TCTCGGCGGCATCACTGGGCGGGGTGTACTCGCTGTTCACCCTGTACCTCCAGCACGTGCAGGGCCTCTCGCCACTTCAGGCCGGGCTGGCGATCCTGCCCGCCGCCGCAGTGCTAATCGTCGTCTCCACGCTCTCCCCGGTGCTCGCACGAAAGTTCCGTCCGGGGAACGTGATCGCGATCGGCCTGCTCACACAGGTCGTCGGCTACATCCTGTTCACCCAGCTCGACGCCGGAACCGGCCTCGCGCTGGTGATCGCGAGCTTCGTCATCACCTACCCCGGCGTCGCGCCATCGATGGCACTGACGACCGACCTCGTAGTGAGCTCGGTGCCACCGGAGAAGACCGGTGGGGCCTCGGGGCTCGCGACCACCGCCAACGACCTGGGCATCTCGCTCGGTGTCGCCGTCATCGGCAGCGTCGGCCTCGCCACCTACCGCAGCCACATCGACGGCAACCTGCCCGAAGGACTCTCCCCGGAGGCGACTGCCGCCGCCTCGGACAGCATCGACGGCGCGCTCGCGGCGGCCGCGGAGCTGCCCGGCGCACTGGGCGAGCAGCTGGTGAGTGCCGCACAGGCAGCCTTCGCGGGCGGACTGAACATGGCCGCGGTCGTCTCGGCTGTCATCGCTGGAGTGGCAGCGATCATCGCCGCGACCCGCCTGCGCCACATCCGCCCGACCGGCGAAGCGCAGCAGCCCACCGAAGAAGTCCACAGCAACTAGGAATACCCCCGTGGGGTATTGCGTTGATGAAGTCATACACGAGTGAAGGAGTGTGGATCATGAGCACGAAGACCGAGTACCAGGTGACCGGGATGAGCTGCGGGCACTGCGAGACCGCGATCCGCGCCGAGGTCTCCGAGATCCCCGGCGTGACCGGCATCGACGTCAGCGCCCAGACGGGCCGCCTGGCAGTCACCGCCGAACAGTCCGTGGACGACGCCGCGGTGATCGCGGCCGTCGACGAGGCCGGCTATGCCGCGGTGAGGAGCTGAGATGAAGGCGCCTGCACGGCTGGGCCTGTACGGGTTGGTCCTCGTGGCCGTGTTCGCCGTGGCTGGATTCACGGCGAACGCGGTCATCCCCGAGGAAACCGTGCAGAGCTGGGCAGAAGACACCGCAGACAACACGCACCATGAGGAAGGAGACGCCATGAACGGCGACGAGTATGAAGGACATAACGCCGGCGCATCGTCGCTGGGCCTGGGCCTCGCACAGGACGGCTACCAGCTCACCGCGGTGAGCGCACCGACTGCTACCGGCACCGAAGGCGAGCTGTTGCTGACGGTCACCGGCCCGGACGGGAACCCGGTCACCGACTTCGAGCTGGAGCACGAGAAGGAGCTGCACCTGATCGCCGTCCGCGCCGACGGGCAGCATTTCCGCCACGTCCACCCGCAGATGAACGATGACGGCACCTGGTCCATCCCCTGGCAGTGGGAAGCCGCCGGGTCGTATCGCGTCTTCGCGGACTTCGTGCCCGCCGAGACCGGGGAGGGTATCACGCTCTCGACCTCGGTGCAGGTGGCGGGCGACTACGATCCCGTACCGGCCGAACCCGCTGCGACAACCAGCGTGAACGGTTTCGACGTCAGTGTCGAAGGTGACCTCGTCGCCGGCTCCACATCGGAGCTGACCATGACCATCACCCGTGACGGCGAGCCGGTCACCACACTGGAGCCTTACCTGGGCGCCTTCGGCCACCTCGTCGCCCTGCGCGACGGCGACCTCGCCTACCTGCACGTCCACCCGCACGGCGATGCACCACAGGCCGGCGAGACCTCCGGCCCGGAGATCGTGTTCGAGGCCACCGCACCGACCGAGGGCCGATACCTGCTGTACCTGGACTTCCAGATCGACGGACAGGTTCACACCGCGCCTCTGGTGATCGACACCACCGGCGCGGGTGATAACGGCGGCCACTCCGGCGGCGAGCACTCCGATACCGAGCCGGACACCGGCGATAAGCATGAGGAAGGAGCAGACCATGGCCACTGACCAGACCACCGGCAACGCCAGCAGCGCGGCGGGGATCGAGTTGCAGATCGGCGGCATGACCTGCGCCTCGTGCGCGAACCGAATCGAGAAGAAGCTCAACAAGCTCGACGGCGTCACCGCGTCGGTGAATTACGCGACCGAGAAGGCCAGCGTCACCGGCACCGACCTCGACGCGGCCGCGCTGATCGCCGAGGTCGAGAAGACCGGCTACACCGCCGCCCTCCCGAAGCCGCCCAAGGGCTCGGCCTCGGCAGAGGGCGACGAGGGCGAATCCGCCGAGGACGCCGAGCTGCGCACGCTGCGACAGCGACTCATCGGCTCCGCGGTGCTGGCGGTTCCGGTCATCGCGATGGCGATGATCCCCGCCTTGCAGTTCGACTACTGGGGCTTCGCCTCCCTGGCGCTGGCTGCCCCCGTGGTGGTGTGGGCAGGCTGGCCGTTCCACAAGGCCGCGTGGATGAACCTCCGTCACGGGGCAGCGACAATGGACACGCTCATCTCGGTCGGCACCACGGCGGCGATGATCTGGTCGATCGTCGCCCTGTTCTTCGGCACCGCGGGCGATCGCGGAGTGGTCCATCCGTTCGAGCTCACCATCTCGCGCTCCGACGGGCTCGGGCACATCTATCTCGAAGTCGCCGCCGGGGTGATCACCTTCATCCTGCTCGGCCGCTACTTCGAGAAGCGCTCCAAACGCCGCGCCGGCGCAGCCCTGCGCGCACTGCTGGAGCTTGGCGCGAAGGAAGTCTCCGTGCTCCGGAACGGGCAGGAAGAACGAGTCTCCATCGACGAGCTGACCGTGGGTGATGAGTTCGTCGTCCGGCCCGGCGAGAAGATCGCTACCGATGGCACGATCACTTCCGGCAACTCCGCGATCGACGCCTCCATGCTCACCGGCGAATCCGTGCCCGTCGAGGTCTCCGAGGGCGACAACGTCACCGGCGCAACCGTCAACGCTGGCGGCCGCCTGGTCGTGAAGGCCACCCGCGTCGGCTCGGACACCCAGCTGGCCCAGATGGCCAAGATGGTCGAAGACGCGCAGTCGGGCAAGGCCGAGATCCAACGCCTCGCCGACCGGGTCTCCGGCGTCTTCGTGCCCATCGCAATCGCCGTCGCCGTCGCGGCCCTCGGTGCCTGGATCGGGGCCGGGTTCCCACTCTCGGCGGGGTTCACCGCGGCGGTCGCGGTACTCATCATCGCATGCCCG
>JAKDNC010000492.1 GCA_030452025.1 Nocardioides sp.
GGGCGCGCAGGGTGTGGTCGGGCGGGCCGATCTTCACCACCGTCCCGGTGCAACCGCTGGTGAAAGGGCAGTTCTTGGGCACGGAAGATCCGGCGACGTAGCCCCACCGGGTGCAAGTGACGCACTCGGCGATAGTGGTGACCACGCTGGAGCGCTTCCCGGCGGCGCGGCGCAGCCCCCGCAGTGTCTGCTCGTGGGCGTCGAGGTTCGCCAGGTCCTCGAGGTCCAGGTTCACGCCGTCGCGGACCTGCCCGGCGCGGTCCGGGTCGTCGGTGAGGGTCTGGGCGAGTTCGTCCCAGGTGGTCACTCCGACTGCCTGCATGATCACCAGGGCGTGCTGGACGGCGCGGGCGCGGCCTGTGAGGTGGTCTTCCAGCGCCCATTGGATGCGGAAGCCGGTCATGGCCGGGTCCTGCCCAGCATCTGGTCCCAGTCGATCGGGCCGATCATGCCCTCGCTGAGGGCGGTGCGGTGGCGGGCCGCGAGCGTGGCCGCGTCGGTGCCGATGGCGTTGGCGATACCGGCCAGGAGTCCGGCGCACGCCAGCACCAGGTTCTCCGTTAGCGTCTGCTCGGACAGGCCACGCACGATGGCCTCGTGCAGCGGGCTGAGCGACCAGGTCGAGGAGTCCTCCAGGCACACGACTTCGGTCACGGCCAAAAGTTCCTGCGGGTGGTACGGCACGGATCGGGATTCCAGCCCGGAGATCACCAGCCCGATCACCAGGAACGGCGCGAACGGTTCGGAGACACCCGGGGTGTTCGACAGCAGTTCGTACCGCTGGCCTCTTGCGTAGTGGTAGGCCCCGTCCCGATCGGCACCGGGTCGCAGGTCCGCCTGCTGGGCTGTCAGGGTGCCCAGTGCGGAGGACACGGAGGCGTTCATCGCAAAGGCAGCATCCTGCCCGTCGTCATTCACGCTCATGCCGTCACAGTGGGCGCAACCGGCCTCTCGCGGGACAGCCGTGCCCATCGGCCGCGTTCGCGTCCCGGGACGGGCAGATCAGTCGTAGATGCTGCTGCGATTGCCCAGGTCGAGGGCGATGATGACAAGTTCTCGGCGTCGGATGTCGAGAATCACGCGGTAGTCCCCTACTCGCAGTCGCCATAGGCCCGCGTAGGGACCCGACAGGGCCTTGCACCGTTTCGTCGGGTCATCCAGTGTCTCCAGCGCGACAAGGGTCTTCAGCACGCGCCTCGCGATCTGACGGTCGAGCTTCTTCAGCGCCCGGTCGAAGTCGCGATCCGTGCGGATGGTCCACGTCATGCAGGCTCGTCAGGTGTCGCGTCCAGCTCCTCGCGGCTGACTCCCATCTCGGACATCAGCTCATCAAGAGGCCGCGTCTCGCGGCTACCGCCCCGAATGGCCTCCGCCCGGGCGGTGATCCCGTAGGCGTACTCCAGGTCGTCGATCCCAGCGGTAACCAGTTCGCGCAGGTAGTAGCTCTTCGAACGCCCGGTCGCGGCCGCCAGCCGTGAGAGTCGTTCGTCCACGTCCGCCGGCAGGCGAACGGACCTGGGAACCTCGTTCACTGTCACGCCACACCTCCATGACTACATGTAGTCACCCGAGGATACACCGGGTGTCCCTCTGGACGCTTGGCCAGTGCAGCGCCGCCACGGATCAGCGAGTCGGACCTGTGCGTCCGCGCAGGTCGAACCCCTGAGCAGGGCAACCCCGCGTTCGCTGGTTCAGGCTGCCACAGTGGGCGCAGCCGCCTCCTCGCGGGACAGGGAGACCTGGTCGCCGTAGACCTGCTCGCAGTGATCCAGCCGCGGGGCCAGCACATCCTCGACGGTGCCGCCTTCGTCCAGCGCGATCCCGGTGACGTGCCGGGTACCGCCGTCGGTGGCGTTCAGCCGCATCGCCACCTCGATCGTGGTGCCGGAGCCGAGGAAGGGGTCGAGAATGCGGGCGTCGGGCACGGTGACGGTGTCGAACCAGCGGGCGAGCACGTCTGCGTCCTTGGGGAAGGGGAACTCGCCGGCCCCGGGGATGCTGGCCAGGTGGCGGGCTCCCTCGCGTTCTTGGCGGAACACGGAGCGGGGCACGGCGGTGGCGTTGTCGGCCAGCAGCCGCTTCAGCTTCGGCTGGGTGGTGTGGTCGGAGCCGAACTCGATCATGCCGGCGGCGAGCATGCGGTCCATCGACGCATCGTTCATGCGCCATCCTCGCTTGGGCACCGGGCATACCTGCCCGGTCACGGGGTGAGCCAGCGGGCGGAAGGAGCGGCCCTTCTGCACCGACGGGGCGCCAGGGTCGGAGACCCGGTACAGCCTGCCGCGGCCGTCGATCCGATCGTATTCGGTCAGCCCCCTCGGGAGCGTGGCGCGGCGCGGGGCCAGCCAAGCGCGGAACCGCTTCTGTGCCTCGGCCCGGTCGCCGCCGGCGGTGCTCCACGCATCGGCGGCCGCGGCGAGGACCATCTCGGCGTCCGGTCGTTCCTGCCGCCACCGGGTGCCGGAGGCTTGCAGTGCGGCGAGGTCGGCGGCGTAGATAACCAGGTAGTCGTGGGAGACGCTGAGCAGGTGCGCGGAGTTGATGGTCGACCCGTCCCACACCACCGTGCCGACGAAGTTGTCGGCCCCGAGGTACTCATCGAGCAGCAGGCGCAGGTGGTGGATCTCGCGGTCGTCGATCGAGGCGATGACGATGCCGGTGGTGGCCAGCAGGCGCGGCAGCTGCGCCAGCCGGGCTGCCATGAACGCGCTCCAGTCATCGCGAGCGTCGTCGTAGGCGGTCACCACCCGGCCGCCGGTGTTGTACGGCGGGTCGAGGTAGATCAGGTCGAACGGTCCGTCCAGTTCGGGCAGGACGTCGAGGTTGTCGCCAAGACGGACATGATGGGGCGCGGTGCTGCTCATACCCCTGCCAGTGCGCGGGGCCCGGCCCGCCCTGCGATCAGGCGGCGTCTCTGCTGGTCACCAGGACAAGGAGCGGCGGGGCGTCGGGTTTCCTCGGCGCACTCCGATGCCGCGGAGGTAGGCGTCGCGGGCCGCCTCATCCGGATCCTCCCCGGCCTCGATAATCCGGTCCTCGGCAGCGCCGTTGTCCATGACCATGTCCCGCATCACGGCGGGAATGTCCCGTGCAGCATGGTCGGGGTCGAACAGCATCTCGATGGTGGCGTCGTCGCTGCAACCGGGGTAACTGTCGTCGAAGTTGTAGAACATGGATGCCTTGCCGGGGGTCAGGTCGAAGGTGG
>JAKDNC010000493.1 GCA_030452025.1 Nocardioides sp.
AGGCCAGGTCGTCTGTCGGGTGGGGCGGTCCCGGTCGAGGCGGGTGCCGCAGGCTGAGACCCAGTCGCGGAGCCGGTTGCGGGCGTCGGCGAAGTCTCGGTGCCAGCCCAGCGGGGACGACGGGGAGGCGTCGGGTCCGTAGGAATTCAGCCAGTGCAGGTGAAGCGCGGAGAGTTCCCAGACGAGTTCGTCGTGACGGTGCCACATCGGAGGAACCACGGTCGGTGCCAGCCCGTAGGTGCCACGAAGCCAGTTCACCCAGGCGTTGAGGTCGAGCCACTCGGCTTCGGCCTCGTCGGCACCGAGGGTGTTCCAGTTGATCGGCCCTAACGGTTCCGCCAACGACGACGACTCGAACGACTCCGACCACCCGGACTCATCGGATGAGGCCGCAGGTGGGTTGAGCGTGTCGAGGGTCTCCCACGTGTCGAACACCGGATGGCGTTCATCGTTGAGCAGTGAGGGCTGCACTCCGTCCGCGTCGGAGGACTTGGATGCCATGGCTCAGAGCCCGATCGCAGCAGGCGGCTCGACCGTCCGGTCGGATTCACGACCGGCCTCGGGGCCAGCGTCCCGTTCGGCCGCCGGCGTCGGGCGGTCGACGTTGTAGCGGGTGCGGGCGGTGTCGTGCCCGATCCGGCGAGCGACGAACTCTTCACGCTGCACGGTGGTGCCGTCGCCCTCGAACTCATACTCGTGGACGTAGCCAGAGGCGACGAACTGGTCCCGGGCCCGGAATCGGGCGTAGGCCCGTTCGGCGGAGGACTTGAACAGCACCATGTCGCAGAACTGCGGGTCGAGTTTGGTGAACGCACCGTCTGCTTCTTTGCGCCACTGCTCGATTCCGACTCGCGCGCGGAATCTGGCCACGTCGCTCTTGCCGTACGTCAGCTCGGGGGTGGTGGCGATGAAGCCATGCAGGCTCATCTGCGTTGGGATCGTCATTGTCGACTCCTGACTTCGCGCGACGCCATGACTGGCAATCGCTCTCAGAAGTCAGGTGCATGCCACCCGACCGACCCGGCGCTCAGGCGTACGACAGTTCAGCGTTGCCGCAGAGCTGACTCGATGGCAGTCCGAGCTGTGCGGAGCTGTGCCGCGTCCTTGCGTGAGGTCCACGGCCGCAGGTCGGTGACGAACGGTGGCGAGCTGCGCAGCAGGAGGAGTGCGGTGCCGAACGGCAGGGTGCGGATGGTCTCGGGTGGCATGACCGAGACGCGCCTGGTGGAGCGTTGGAGGGACCGGGAGCCGTAGTCGCCCACGGAGATGGTGTCGGTCTTCTCATCGCGTTCACCGATGAGTGCGGAGAGGTCCTGCAGGTCGCGTGCTGAGGATGTGCCGCCGAGGATGATCTTGACGATGGAGGCGTCCCAGATCGCGCCTGCGGCGTGATCGCCCCACTTGTCGCGTACCTGAGAGAGCGACTGGAGGACGGGCATCGTGGTGATTCCGGTGCCGCCGCCTTCGGCCATCAGCACCGGCAGAGAAGGCAGCGGCGACAGGTTGCCAATCTCATCGAGAGCCAACAGCAATGGTGGGTCGAGACGTGCGCCAGGGGATTGGGCGGCCAGGCGACGGGCGGTCTCGACGAGATCTTCGATGAACGCCGCGACCAGCGACCACGAGGCCCCGGCGCCCGCGCCGGTGGCCAGCAAGTAAAGGGTGCCGTTGCCAGTAAGGAACTCAGCTGGGTCGAAGTGCTCGCCGGCCCGTGGGGTGACGGCGTCGAGCACACGAGGATCCGCAAGGCAGGACAGCGCGAGAGAGACGCCCATCCAGATCGAGTCACGGGTACGGGCGTCAGCGTGAATCATCGAATCCAGCGACTCTCCCCACCCGGTCGCGGCACCAGTGTGGGAGGCGAGGATTGCCACAGCATCTGCCGCGGAAGACGGTGACAGCGTCCAGGCAAACAGTTCGGCCGGGCTTCGGTGATCGAGCGCCGCGGCGCGCAGCAGTGCCTGGAGTGCGGTGCGGGTCTTGCCTTCCCAGAACCCACCGGACTCGACGCCACCGGCGGATAGGCCCGTAGCTGAGGCAAGGCCGGTGGCCCGGATCATCGCGGTCAGCGGGTCTTCACAGCCTCGGACTGGGGACCAGCGCAGTCCAGCGGGGAGCCCTTCGGCCAAGCACTGGGGGTCGAACACGGCCACCGGTCCGCGTTCTCGCCGGGCGGTGATGGTGGCGGCGATGTTGTCGGGTCGGGTTGCTGTGGTCACGACGGCGCCGGGTGCATCGAGGATGGCGTTGATCACGATGTGCAGGCCCTTGCCGGAACGGGGTGGGCCGAGCACCAGGACCGAGTCCTCAACCGAGGCCCAGATCTCCATGCCTCGAGATCGCCCGAGCAGATAGCCGACGTCGCCAGGGACTGCGTGGTCGAGGCTCGCTCGCAGCGTCGAACTCCGCCGTAGGAGTGCCTTCTTCGATGCCGTGCTCACGACGTCGTGGCGGGTAGCGGTCCCGATCAGCCGGCGTGGGTCATGCTGCGACGGCTGTCGAAGGGCTGCGATGCGGCGCCACACCACGATGGCGCACGTCGAGCCGACGGCGAGCATGAGAACGAGGACAGTCCAGTAGGCCCACACGGAGATCTCGGCTCCGAGTGCTCGGCCGGGATCGCCCGGGGCGGCAAGAACGCTGAACCCTGCCGACCACCCGACATTGGGTTGTGCGACTCCGACTACCCATGCGGCCACGGTGCCGGCGAACCTCAGAGCCGCTGCCAACACGCCGAGGCCTGCGATCGCGATGAGAGCAAGGTTGACCAGAGTGTCGTCGACAGACCGCGCGCCGCCGTTCACGAGGCCTCACAGACCGGCTCGGATACTTCGGCTGGCATGGCGTTGACGGCTCCGGACGTGGCACCGACCAACACCACGTCAGCGCCGTGTCGCTCAAGAAGCACGACAGGTAGTTGCAACTCGATCGTTCCGTCCGCCTTGGCCTGCTGGCGGTAGATCACAACCGCGATCGCGATCTCCTCATCGTCAGCGAATCCGGCGCCGGTCACGTCACCCGATCCGATCCGGGCCGACAATTTCGTACGACGAGAGGTTGCGGCCAGCGCGTGGACAGGTGGCGCGACGGCAGGGGTGGACGAATTGTCGCCAGGTGCCGTTCCAGGGGTGTGGAAGTCGGTGAACACTTTGCCGTCGGGTTCGTGGGCCTGTTCGGCCGCCCCGAAGCGATCGGCGAGG
>JAKDNC010000494.1 GCA_030452025.1 Nocardioides sp.
TCGGTTTCGATGTAGGAGCCAGCTGGATGGGGTGTGGGCTCAAGACCGATCCCGGTGAACGGTTCGACGCGAGCGACCATCGGGGTCGCTACGACAACAGCATCGACGGGTACGAGCTGGCCGTCGCTGAGTCGTACGCCGGTGAGGTGACCGCCGGCGACTTCGAGACTCGAGATCGTGCCGTTGACGACGGGGATGTCGAGCGCCTGCAGTTTGAAGCGATCTTCCTCGCTGAGTTCGACATCGCCGGAGAACAGCATGACCTGCGAGCTCCACTGACGAAAGAGGAATGCCTTGTGGATCGCCATCGGGCTGGTCGCCAGGACCCCGATGCGCTGATCGCGTACTTCCCACCCGTGGCAGTACGGGCAGTGCAGCACCCCGTGTCCCCACTGCTCCCGCACGCCGGGAATGTCGGGCAGTTCGTCCACCAGGCCGGTGGCGATGAGCAGGCGACGGCCATGGATCAGAGTCCCATCGCGAAGTGCGACCGCGAACCCGTAGGACGCACAAGTGACGTCGACGACCTCTCCGTCAACAATCTCGCCGCCGTATCCCTGGACCTCCTCATGTGCGCGCGCCAGCAACTCCGCGGGATTGATGCCCTCAAGCCCGAGAAGCCCGTGCACTGCGCTCGCGGGTGCGTTGCGTGGCTCACCGGCGTCCACCACCGTCACCGTCCGGCGGGCACGCGTCAGGGTGAGCGCCGCGCTGAGACCCGCGGCGCCGCCACCGACGACCACTACGTCTCGGACGGAACTGTCGTGAATTGAACTGTCTTGTCCTGCCATGTTCAGCCTTTCGCAAATGTGTCGGACCGCCCGTTCGGCAAGCCGCTCACTTTGAGAATGACTCGCACTCTTCTAGCTTGCAATCTATATTGCCAAATGGAAAACTGAAGGTATGGATGACACCGATCGCACCCTCGACGCCGTGGGCCTGAGACTCAAGGAACTCCGCCAACGTCGCGACATCACTCTCAATGAGCTGTCTGAGGACACGGGTGTCTCGGTCAGCACTTTGTCCAGACTTGAGGCTGGCCTTCGTCGTCCTACGCTTGAACAGCTCCTGCCGCTGGCCCGCGTCTATGGCGTTACCCTGGACGAGCTCGTCGACGCACCACCGACCGGCGATCCCCGGGTCAACCTGCGCCCAATCCCGACGCGTGACGGACGGACCATCCTGCCCCTGACCCGCCGGGCAGGCGGGATTCAGGCCTATAAATTCATACTCCCCGCTGGTCGTGATGACGCCAAACCTGAGCTGCGAACCCATGAGGGCTATGACTGGGCGTTCGTTCTCAACGGCAGGCTCCGACTTGTCCTCGGCGAGCACGACCTCGTCCTCGAGCCCGGCGAAGTCGCCGAGTTCGACACCCGCACCCCACACTGGTTCGGCGCTACCAGTTCCGGACCCGTCGAGTTCCTTAGCCTCGTCGGAAAACAGGGCGAACGCGCCCACGTCCGAGCCGCCCCACAGCAGCGGGCTTCTGAGTAGAAGCAGCCACGGCCAAGCACCTGTGAGCAGGCGTCACCACGAGTCTGCCTCACGCCTGAGGGTGTAACGAGGGGGCGTTGGTGGACAACAGTGTCCTTGTGGTTGGGCATGCTCTGTCTTCATCGGTTGGTGTGATTGCGGCGGAGTAGTTCGGCAGTGCGTGCAGGGAGGTCGATGGGGCCAAGCTGGTCGTCGGATCGGTTGTGAACAGCCTCGGTGAGGAACGCCCTCGCCGCGTCTTCGTGTCCCTGAGCGACAAGAACCGCGGCGAGGTCGACGCGGGCGACTTCGTCGTACGGTGCGGCAAGCCGGGCGGTCTCGACAGCGTTAAGCGCGCGGTCGAGGGCGCCATCCTCAAGAGCTGCTGTGACAACGTCGTGAGCGACGTCGACGATGGCGCAGGCGAGAATCTCGTCGTCCCGGCAGTCTGCGTCCAGCAGCCAACTCCATCCGGTCTCGCGGAGGTCTGAGAAGGGTGCACCCTCAACGAGCAGCAGTGCGGTGTCGAAGTCATCCTGCCCCTCAACGCCGCGACTCTGCCCGCGGGCGCGCAGCCGGCGGAAGAGATCGGCGTCGACAAGAACGTCGTCGACCTGGTAGGTCCAGACGCCCGCCTCGTCAGCTGCTCGTGACTGTGCGGCAGGAGGCAGATGCGGGTGGCCGGTGCGTTCGTTCTGGCCGAGCCACTTGCGGACGACGCCGACGTCGACGCGGACGCGGTCCTTGTTGATCGAGAAGGCCTCCGCGATCTGCTTGGTAGTGAGGCCCTCGGGGTGGAGCGTCAGGAAGGTGAGCATCTCGACGTAGTGGGGCTTGCGGCGGTAAACGGCAGCAGGGTCACCGTGGGCCTGGGCTCGGACCGGTCCAAGGAGATGAAGCCGGGGGAGTCGGCAGTCTTCGTCGAACCACGCCTTCACATCCGCATCCAGATCGGGATCCAGCGGTTCGGTGATCGACATGGCCGGCACAGGGGCGGGGTCGTCAACCTCCTCTGCCGTCTCCACAGTTGGCAGAGAGTCAGGTTCGTTGACGGTCAGGGTGTCGTCGGAACCCGGCATGGCATCTGCGTACGTCATGGACAGGGCGCCCGAACGATCTGTCGTTGCACGCCACGCGGGCTCAGACGTCCGGTTGCGTGGTGACGGAACGGTCACGGCATCCCTGGTGGCCGACACAAGCGCAGCAGTGGCCGTCGCCTCCGCCGCGGTAAGTCCCGCTGGTGAGAGGTTGAGGTTGAGGTCGTCGATCAGGAGTCGGCCATCGTCGCTCAGGTGGAAGACGACGTCGTGCTCACGCTCGTGGCCGCCGACGGTGACCAGCGCTGCGCCCAGACGGTGCGGATGAGCGGTGAAGGAATGCGCGAGATCGGTCGACTCAGCTGCCGAGACCGCGACGACAGCGTGGAAGGTCTCCGGCTCGCGGTCACCTTGCTGGGCCAGTTCTTCAGCTAGGTGAGTGAGGAAGGCGGTGTCGTCGCTGGTGTGGTGGTGAAGGCGCAGTGGGTCGAGGTCGCCCAGTTCGTCGGCGATGCCGATCGTGTCGATGTCGGCCAACACCGACCAGGGGCTGAGGGTCAGCTCAGCGGTGATTGATCGAGCCAGTGCCTTCGCGGCCGTGTCGTCACCGGTGAGTCTCACGCAGCCAAGCTCCTCAAGGTTGGTCAGGATGAGGTGCCCGGATGGGCTTTGTCCGACGGCAGCG
>JAKDNC010000022.1 GCA_030452025.1 Nocardioides sp.
CGAGGAACGCCCGCGCCGCTGCCACGATGATCCCACCCGCGGCAGCAGCGCGACGTCGACGGATTCGGCCCGCCGTGTCCTTCACGGCGTCGAGGCTGACCGGTGCGTCGGAGATGCGGTCCACCCGGTCACGCATCTCGTGGCCGAGCTGCCCGGCGAGGTCACGGTCTTGGTCTCGTGGGCTCACTGTTCCTCCTTCCCGAGGTCGAGGGCTTGCAGTCCGTGATCAGGGGCATGACTGCGCAGCGTGGCGAGAGCCCGGCTGGTCTGTGACTTCACGGTGCCGACGGAGCAGCCCAGCACATCGGCGGTCTCCGCCTCGCTCAACTCCTCGTAGTAGCGCAGCACCACGGCTGCTCGCTGCTTGCGGGGAAGCGTGGTGACCAGTGACCAGAGCGCGGAGCCCTGCCCGTCGTCGTACGAGTCTTCCGACGGCACCCAGTCGGGCACCTGCTCACTGACGGTCTCGCGCTTGAGCACCCGCTCCCCCAGGTCATGTACACCTTCGCGAGGGTGATCTGGACCAGGTCCTCGGCCGTGTGATGGTCGCTGGTGGGGAGGTACGCCGTGCGGAGCAGTGCAGGTTGGCGCGCGGACATCCACGCACTGAACTCGGCGTCCTTCGCGCGCGCCCGATCCGCGCTCATCACAGCCCCCATCGTTGCTGCCAAGACCATAGCGGGACGCACCTCCTCTCGCACCCCAGACGCACGCACGTGGTTGAAGGTTGCATTCTGTGGTGGGGTGTTCTGGCGGACTTCTGACCGTTCGGGTCACGTTGCTCCGCGCAGGCTAGATTGAGGGCGACCTGTGTGTCAGGTCGCCAAGTCAGCAAGAAGGAGGAACCGTGCAGCAGGTACGAGCAGTGGTGGCCAAGGCCAAGGGTGAGCCGGTGTCGATCGAGACGATCAACATCCCGGACCCGGGCCCGGGCGAGGCCGTGGTGAAAATCCAGGCCTGCGGGGTGTGCCACACCGACCTTCACTACCGTGAGGGTGGGATCAACGACGAGTTTCCTTTCCTGCTGGGCCATGAAGCTGCCGGCGTGGTGGAGGCGGTTGGCGAGGGTGCCACCGTGGAGCCGGGGGACTTCGTGGTCCTGAACTGGCGCGCCGTGTGCGGAAACTGCCGGGCATGCGACCGCGGTGAGCCGTGGTACTGCTTCTCGACGTTCAACGCCGAGCAGCAGATGACCCTCGCTGAAGGGGACGCAGCCGGGACGCCACTGTCTCCGGCGCTGGGCATCGGCGCATTCGCGGAGAAGACCCTGGTCCACTCGGGCCAGTGCACGAAGGTCGACCCCGCTGCCCGTCCGGCCGCCGTCGGCCTGCTCGGCTGCGGCGTGATGGCAGGCCTGGGTGCCGCGATCAACACCGGCAACGTCGGGCGCGGCATGTCGGTCGCCGTGATTGGCTGCGGGGGTGTCGGCATGGCAGCCGTCGCCGGGTCAGCCCTGGCTGGCGCAGGAAAGATCATTGCTGTCGACATCGACGACAAGAAGCTCGGCTGGGCGAAGAACATGGGCGCCACCCACACCATCAACTCCAAGGGCATCGACCCGGTCGAGGCGATCCAGGAGCTCACCGGCGGCAACGGCGCAGACGTGGTGATCGACGCGGTCGGGCGCCCGGAGACGTGGAAGCAGGCGTTCTACGCCCGTGACCTGGCCGGGACCGTCGTCCTGGTCGGCGTTCCGACGCCGGAGATGAAGATCCCCGAGATCCCGCTGATCGACGTCTTCGGACGTGGCGGTTCACTGAAGTCGAGCTGGTACGGCGACTGCCTGCCCAGCCGCGACTTCCCGATGCTCACCGACCTCTACCAGCAGGGTCGCCTCGACCTGGACGCGTTCGTGACCGAGGAGATCGGGCTCGACGACGTGGAGTCTGCCTTCGCGCGGATGCATGACGGTGACGTGCTGCGTTCGGTGGTGATCCTCAAGTGAGCGAAGCGAGCGCACGCATTGACCATGCCGTTGTCTCGGGGACCTTCTCCCTCGACGGCGAGACCCACGAGGTCGACAACAACGTCTGGGTGATCGGCGACGACAGCGAGTGCATCGTCATCGACGCGCCGCACGACGTGGACGCGATCCGGGAGGTGATCGGGCAGCGGACCCTCAAAGCAATCCTGTGCACCCACGCGCACGACGACCACGTCCGCGTGGCACCGGCGCTGCGGGCCGCCGTACCAGCTCCGATCCTGTTGCACCCGGACGACAAGGAGCTGTGGGAACTGACCCACACCGACGAGTTGTGGGACCTCGACCTGGCCGACGGAGTGAAGTTGACCGTCGGAGGCGCGACCCTGGAGATCCTGCACACGCCCGGGCACGCGCCCGGCGCGGTCTGTGTCTACGTCGAGGAGCTGGGGTGCCTGTTCAGTGGCGACACGCTGTTCAACGGTGGCCCCGGAGCGACCGGACGGTCGTTCTCCGACCGGCCGACGATTGAGGCCTCCATCCGGGCGAAGCTGTTCGCGCTGCCGGACGAGACCGTGGTCCACACCGGGCACGGCGACGACACCACGATCGGGGCGGAGAAGCAGAACCTCGATGGCTGAGGGCGGACCATCGCTGTGTCGTTGTGACCCGGGCGGTCGAGCTGGTGATCGCTAGGAACGCGGACCCAGCAGGAGGATCGTCGCCTCGGTCGCGACATCGACGATCCCGTGCAGGTTCGCACCGTCCTCGAGCGCGGAGTCGATCAGCTCCCGGAGGCCCCCGACCAGGACCATCGCCATCTGCCGGCTCGGTTGGGGGACGCCGGCCGCCTGCAGGGACGGCGTATCGGCCAGCGACTGGATCATGGCCACAAAACTGGTCATGCCGTCGCGGGAGAGGGAGCGCCCCTCGGCTCCGAGCGAGGGCGCGCCGCGCAGCCAGGTGAGGTGGACCTCGGGCTCTGCCTGGACGGAGAGGACCAGCGCCTCGATCGCCTGTCGGGCCTGTTCGGGCCACTCGGAGTCGGGATCGACGGCCGTCTCGATGTTGGTGACCATCCCTGCCACGGAATGGCGCAACAGCGCCACGAAGCACTCGTCGCGACTGGCGAAGTGCTCGTAGAAGGTGCGCTTCGAGGTCTGGGCGTGCGCAACGATGTCGGCGATCGTGACCGTGGGGTATTCCTGGGTTCGCAAGGCCTCGGCGAGTCCCGCGAGCAGGCGTTCCCGGTGCGGGGGCGAGGAGCGGGGAGAGGCGGTCACGTGCGCCACGGTAATGGAACCTGGCGGCTCACCCTTGACGCCGTCCCCCAGCCTGCCTACCGTCATTGGTACGCGTGAGTACCGGCGGTGGAATCGAGGAGTGGTGCAGATGGCGACGACAGTGCGGCCTCCCAAGGCGGTGAAAGCCGGGATCAGGGCTGTGACCAAGGACGCCAAGGCCTTCCTCCACTGGGGCTTCGCCCACGGTCTGCCCAGCCTGATGCTCCGGGGGATGGCGGGTCGCGGTGACCTGCAGGCCCGGATGGTGCGCACCCGGGGCGGCGACCCCAGCCAGGTCAACGACCTGGTCGAGGAGATCCGTGGGCACGGCCCGCTCTACCGGTCGCAGATGGGCTATGTGGCGACCAGCCATGCGGCGGTGCGTGAGGTGCTCACCAGCGGTGACTTCCGGACCGGGTTCCCCGGCCGCGCCGGCATGATCGGCCGGGTCGTCGAACGGACCGCGCCCACCACGATCCATCCCGTCGAGCCGCCCTCATTGCTGGTCACCGAGCCGCCGGACCACACCCGCTACCGCAAGCTGGTCACCCGGGTCTTCACGATGCGTGCCGTTCAGCGGCTGCGGGAGCGGACCGAGGAGATCGCGTCGGGGCTGCTCGACGACCTGGAGCATACGGCGACCGGGCCGGTCGACCTGGTCGAGACCTACAGCAGCCTGCTGCCGGTGACCGTGATCGCCGAGATCCTCGGCGTCCCGGACGAGGAGCGCGAGCGGGTCCTGGAGTTCGGTGCCGCGGCCGCGCCGAGCCTCGACCTGGGGCTGGGGTGGCGCAACTATCGCGAGGTCGACGGGGCACTCGCCGCGTTCGACGGATGGCTCTCCCGGCATCTCGACAACCTGCGCCGCAACCCCGGCGACAACCTGCTCAGCCAACTGGTCGCGGCCCGCGACGAGGGGGAGGGGCTCAACGACGTCGAGCTCAAGTCGACGGCGGGTCTGGTCCTGGCCGCCGGCTTCGAGACCACCGTCAACCTGCTCAGCAACGGGATCCGCCTGCTCCACGACCACCCCGACCAGCTGGCGAGGCTCCGTGCGGATCCCGACCTGTGGCCCAACGCCGTCGAGGAGGTGCTGAGGGTCGACCCGCCGGTCCTGCTCACCGGCCGGATGGCGCTGCGCGACACCGAGGTGACCGGCGTCCGGGTCCGCGGGGGCGCGATGATCACCACGATCCTGTCCGGCGCCAACCGGGACCCGGAGATCTTCGAGGATCCCGAGCGCTTCGACGTCGCGCGGGAGAACGCCCGCGACCACCTCTCCTTCTCCGCCGGGCGACACCACTGCCTCGGCGCCGCGCTGGCGCGGATGGAGGGCGAGGTCGGGCTCAGGACCGTCTTCGACCGGTTCCCCGACCTGAGGCTCACGCCCGGCGCGCGGCGGCGTACCACCCGGATCCTTCGCGGGTACGAAGTCCTGCCCGCCGTGATGCGACCCTAGCCGGATGGATCTCGACGGCCCTGCTGCCGGAGGGCGAGTGAACGCGCTCGCCGACGCCGTACTTCCCCCTCCCGTCCCGGAATGCCAGACGGACGGGGTGAACGGTGACGCGCAACCAGGCTCCATCGTTGGGGCCTTGGTGGCGGGAACTGCTCATCGCTCTGCCTTCGGCTTGCGGTGAGGGCCGAACCTCGACCGACGGACGGGATCCGCGGATGCGCGGATGTCGCTGGATGAAGTACTCACCCAACTGGCGCCTCGGCGACCCTCAGTGAGGGATCCGCAACTGGGACCAACGGTGTCATTAGTGATACCATGTGCCCATGGCGATGACTCTGCGACTTTCAGATGCTGAAGCAGATGCGTTGCGCCTTCGCGCCGAGCGCGAGTCGCGTTCAATGCAGGATGTTGCCCGGCAAGCGGTGCGTGAGTATGTCGAGAACCACAGTCGCGCTGAGCTGCTGGACAGAGTGCTCGACGAGGAGCTACCTCGATACGCGGAGGCCTTGGAGCGCCTCGGTCAGTGATCTACCTGACGATGACTGAGCTGCTTCACGTCGCAGAACGAACGCTTGGTGGCGAGGTCCCCGTCCGGGATCACGGGTTACTGCAGTCTGCCTTGGCCCGCCCGCGAGCCTCGGTCTTCGGGAGCGATGCGTACCTCACCCTCGAGGAGAAGGCCGCAGCGTTGCTGCATTCGTTGGCGCGCAATCATGCCTTGGTGGATGGAAACAAGCGGCTGGCGCTGGCGGCCACGATCGCGTTCCTCGGGGTCAACGGTCGACGACTCACCCTCACCAACGACGAGGCATATCACCTGGTGATGGAGGTCGCCGCCGGTCAGCGTCACGAGGTCGCCGAGCTCGCGGACACGCTCCGGGGCAGTAGCGAACCGCGATAGCCCCTCGCCCGCTGTGAAGCTGCCTGCATCCCGGGATGTCCACAAGCGGATCCTCACGCGGGTGGGGTGGGCGACGGTGCCGCATCGCAAGCAGACCCGAGTGCATGATCGGAGACCGGCACCACGGGTCAGGTCCGCCGCATGCTGGCAGTTGCCGCACCGGACCGTCGCGGTGGTTACATGGGTCGATGCTCGCCCGTGCCCGGTTTTCGCTCCTGTTGTCCGTGCTGCTGCTCGTGAGCGCCGGGTGCTCCCAGCAGGAGTCCGGGTCGGGCAGGAGCGCGCCCTCGGAGTCCGCGTCGTCCGCAGGTACGCCGCGCCCCACCGACCCGGTGCCGGAGCTCGAAGGCGAGGAACCCGGGGACCGCCTCGATGATGCGCTGCCCGGACGCACCGACGTCTCGGCCGCGGCCCGCGCCGCGTCCAGGCTGTCCCTCTACGAGCTGGCCGGGCAGGTGATCGTCGCGCGCTACGGCGGTACCGCGGCACCGGTCGGCCTGGTGCGCGACCTGCACCTCGGCGGGGTGATCGTCTTCGACGACAACGTGACCTCGACCGGCCAGATCGCCGGGTCCAACCGGACGCTGCGACGCCAGATCCACCGTCCGCTCTTCGTCGGGGTCGACCAGGAGGGCGGCGTCGTCGAGCGGGTGCAGGGCCGGGCGACCCGGTTCCCTGCGTTCATGTCCGCCGGTGCTGCCGACGACCCGGCGCTGACCCGGGCCGCGGCGCGGGCGAGCGGCGCGGAGCTCAACGGCCTCGGCTTCGTTGGGGTCTTTGCCCCGGACGCGGACGTGACCAGCGGGCCCGACGACCCGACGATCGGCTCCCGCTCCGCCGGGGCGAGCCCCGCGCTGGTCTCCCGGCACGTCCTGGCCTCGTTGGCCGGGTTCACCTCCACCGGTGTGCTGCCGGTGGTCAAGCACTTCCCGGGCCACGGCTCCGTGCCCGCGGACAGCCACGAGGTGTTGCCGGTGCAGAAGCGCACCCGAGCCACCCTCGCGAAGGTCGACATGGCGCCGTTCCGCAAAGCCGTCGAAGCCGGGGCGCCGGCGATCATGGTCGGCCACATCGACGTGCGCGCCATCGATGCCGGTACGCCAGCCAGCCTGTCCCGCAAAGTCATCACCGGTGTGCTGCGCCGGCAGCTCGGCTTCACGGGACTGATCGTCACCGATGCCCTCGACATGGCGGGGATCAGCAACGACAACGGCAGCCGCGCCGCCGCGGTGAAGGCACTGCGCGCCGGGGCCGACGTACTCCTCATGCCGGCCGAGCCGGTGGCCGCCCGCGACGCCATCGTGCAGGCCGTGCGGAATGGATCGCTGCGTCGGGACCGGCTCGAGGATGCGGCCACCCGGGTGCTCTCGTTCCTGATCCACCAGCAGAAGTCGAAGCAGGTCACCGCGAAGCCCGGCAGTGGCGCGAAAGCTTCGGCGAACCTGTCGTCGGCGGCGATCACGATGGTGGCGGGACCCTGCAGGGGTCGGCTCGTCGGCCCGCGGGTGCACGTCACCGGCGGGGACGCGGAACAGGTCGCGGCCCTGCGCGCCGCGGCGGAGCGTGCCGGCCTGAAATCGGGCAGTCGGGGCAGCGAGGTCTCACTCATCGGGTGGCAGGGAGCCCCGGTCGAGGCTGACGTGGCGGTCGCCCTCGACACCCCCTACGCGCTCGGGTCGAGCCAGGCGCGGACCAAGATCGCCACGTTCGGCGACACCCCGGGCGCGATGGATGCACTGGTGCAGGTGCTGCTCGGCAAGGCACGTGCACCCGGTCGGCTGCCGGTGCAGATCTCCGGGGCAGGGAAGGGCTGCTGAGTCAGAACGGGCGGACCAGCAGCGCCGTGCCGACGCCGGCCACCCGGGTCATCACCACGGTGCCCTCCTGCTCGCCACGCAGGTCGAGCCGCTTGCGGAGCTGCTCCGGGATCACGTCCACGCCACGCTTCTTGATCGTCAACCGGCCGATCCCGCGCTCGCGTAGTGCGGCCTTGAGTGGCTTCTCGCGGTAGGGGAGGGTCTCGAGGACCTGGTAGCCGCGGGCGAATGGCGTCCGGAACGAGGCCTCCGAGGTGACGTAGGCAATGTGTTCGTCGACCAGCCCTCCGTCCACACCCGCGGCCACAGCAGTGACCAGGCCCGCGCGGATCACCGCTCCGTCCGGCTCGTAGAGGAATTCGCCGAGCTCGCGCACGGGGCGCGGTCGGCCGTCGTGGGGATCATCCTCCTCGGTCAGGCTGGCCAACCCGCTCTCGCCGATGACCGTCGCGCGGCGCCGGCAGGTGGCGAGGTACGACGACCACAGCACCGCCTCCTTGACGTCACCGGACTCGCTGACCCACTCCGCCTCGACGCCGTCGGGGACCAGGTCGTGGGGGATGCCGGGAGCCACCTTGACCACGGCGGCCCGTTCGAGCAGGGAAGCGATGAAGGTCCATGACGGGGTCCAGCCGTCCACGTCGAAGACGCGTCCCCGGGCGCCTCGTCGGGCCGGATCGGCGAAGACGACATCGAACGCGGCGAGATCCAGCGTCGTGCCGTCGGCGACCTGCGTGGCTCCACCAAGGCCGAGCGCAGCCAGGTTGGCCCGTGCCACCTCGACGCGGACCGGGTCCAGGTCGACGCCGGCGGCGGTGAGGCCGGCTCGTGCGAAGGCGACCAGGTCGCCGCCGATCCCGCAGCCGAGGTCGAGCACGTTCGAGGGGCCGGCGGCTGCGAGCCGGGCTGCGCGGTGATCGGCCACGCGGGTGCGGGTGGACTGCTCGAGTGCGTCGGGGGTGAAGAACATCCGGGAGGCGTCCTCGCCGAACTTCGTCACCGCGCGGAGCCGGAGGTCCGCCTGGGTGAGGGCGACTGCGGCACGGTCCGGATCGGGCTCCAGCCGCCGCACGGCGGCGGCTGCGCGGACCGGGTCGCCACCGGCGTCGGCCCAGGCATGCGTGGCCCGGTCCAGCAGGCGAAGGCCGTCGTCGCTGAGCAGCCAGCGAAAGGCGTCGAGATCCATTCGAACATCCTCGCAGGGGTGACCGGCGAGGATGACGACGGTGCCGCGCGGACTGGTCGACCCCCGACTCTGGCACTCGCTGGGGCTGAGTGCTAGCGTCTGTTCTGGCACTCTCACCATGAGGGTGCCAGCGCTTGCAACGAGTTGCGACCCCCGCGACGGCGTGGCTCAGAGCAGGCTCAAACTTCCCGACGGGCTCTGCATCCGCAAGAGTTCGCACCCCTTTCGATTCATCAAGTGGAGAAAGTGGAGGTCGACATCGTGTCGGTCAACATCAAGCCTCTCGAGGACCGCATCATCGTCAAGCAGGTCGAAGCCGAGCAGACCACGGCTTCAGGCCTGGTCATCCCGGACACCGCGAAGGAGAAGCCCCAGGAGGGCGAGGTCGTGGCCGTGGGCCCCGGCCGCTTCAACGAGGACGGCGACGAGCGCATCCCGCTGGACATCGCCCTGGGCGACAAGGTCATCTACAGCAAGTACGGCGGCACCGAGGTCAAGTACGCCGGCGAGGAGTACCTCATCCTCTCCGCCCGTGACGTTCGCGCTATCTTTTCCTGATTTCCCTCGGGTGGAGTGCTCACGTGGTGGCTTGGGCGACCACCTGCGCACTGGGCCCGATTCCGTTCCTAAAGGAGAGACATGCCCAAGATTCTTGAGTTCGACGAGAATGCTCGTCGTGCACTCGAGCGCGGCGTCGACGCGCTCGCCAACGCCGTCAAGGTGACTCTCGGCCCCAAGGGTCGTTACGTCGTCCTCGACAAGAAGTGGGGCGCTCCGACCATCACCAACGACGGTGTCACCGTCGCGCGTGAGGTCGAGGTCGACGACCCGTTCGAGAACCTTGGTGTGCAGCTGACCAAGGAAGTTGCCACCAAGACCAACGACATCGCCGGTGACGGCACCACCACCGCCACCGTGCTCGCCCAGGCAATGGTCCACGAGGGCCTGCGCTCCGTGGCCGCCGGTGCCAACCCGATGGGGATCAAGCGCGGCATGGACCTCGCCTCCGAGGCCATGAGCACCGCCCTGCGCGATGCCGCCCGTGAGGTCGACTCCAGGGAGGACATGGCCGCGATCGCGACCATCTCCTCGCGCGACAACCACATCGGCGAGCTCCTCGCCGAGGCCTTCGACAAGGTCGGCAAGGACGGCGTCATCACCGTCGACGAGTCCCAGACGCTGGGCACCGACCTCGAGTTCACCGAGGGGATGCAGTTCGACAAGGGCTACATCTCGCAGTACTTCGTGACCGACCCGGAGCGCATGGAAGCCGTTCTGGACGACCCCTACATCCTCTTGCACCAGGGCAAGATCTCGGCCGTTGCCGAGCTGCTGCCCCTTCTGGAGAAGGTCATCGCGTCCGGCAAGTCGCTGTTCATCTTGGCCGAGGACGTCGAGGGCGAGGCCCTCTCCACCCTCGTGGTCAACAAGATCCGTGGCACCTTCAACGCCGTTGCTGTGAAGGCTCCTGCTTTCGGTGACCGCCGCAAGGCCATGATGCAGGACATCGCCACCCTCACCGGTGGCCAGGTCGTCGCACCCGAGGTCGGGCTCAAGCTCGATCAGGTCGGCCTCGAGGTCCTCGGGACCGCCCGCCGCATCACGATCACCAAGGACAACACCACGATCATCGACGGCGCCGGTGACACTGCCGAGGTCGAGGGTCGCGTCAACCAGATCAAGGCCGAGATCGAGAACAGCGACTCCGACTGGGACCGCGAGAAGCTCCAGGAGCGTCTCGCGAAGCTGGCCGGTGGCGTCTGCGTGATCCGGGTCGGCGCCGCCACCGAGGTGGAGCTGAAGGAGAAGAAGCACCGCATCGAGGACGCCGTCTCCGCGACGCGAGCCGCGATCGAGGAGGGCATCGTCGCCGGTGGCGGCTCCGCCCTCATCCACGCGGTCTCCGTCCTCGAGAAGGACCTCGACCTCACCGGTGACGAAGCCGCTGGCGTGCGCATCGTGCGCAAGGCCGCCGACGAGCCGCTGCGCTGGATCGCCGAGAACGGTGGCGACAACGGCTACGTCATCACCACCAAGGTCCGCGAGGGGTTCAAGGAACACGGCTCGTCCTACGGATACAACGCGGCCACCGGCGAGTACGGCGACCTGGTTGCCCAGGGCGTCCTCGACCCGGTCAAGGTCACCCGTTCGGCTCTCGTCAACGCCTCCTCGATCGCGGGCATGCTGCTCACGACCGAGTCCTTGGTCGTCGAGAAGCCCGAGGACGAGGAAGACGCGCCCGCAGCCGGTCACGGGCACGGTCACTGATCGGTTGATTCACCCCAGCAGCACCCAGCGCGTACGCCGCCCGGAGACGTCTCCGGGCGGCGTACGCCATTTGTGTGGTTGTCCTCAGCGCATGCGTGGTCTCGCTGCACGGTTGATGGGTGCCCTGCTGGCATGTCTTGTCCTGGCAGGGTGTGCGGGGGGCGAGGAGAAGGATGCGACGAAGTCGAAGCCAGAGTCGGTTGCCGACTGCGCCGTGCTGAAGAACCTGGTCATCCTCGCCTGGGCCGACGGGGCAGGGCTCGTCCCGCCCCAGCGCTCCACGGGCCGCTGGGTCCGGCAGCATCCGGATGCCGCGGGCTTCGATCGAGTGCGCACCGACGGCGGAGCGGTCGACGTGACCAGGATCTGGCAGCAGCGCGAGCAGCACCCCGACCCGTGGAACGACCTCCTGCGGTACTACCAGAACGCCGGCCTGCCGTGGCTCTACGCCACCAGCCTTGACAACTTCATCCCCGGATCTCTCGATGACGGAGCCGCCCACGGTCCAGACCCGCTCGGGTGGAGCGCCTGCCCCGAGAGCGTGGGCTGAACCGGCGAGCGCCACTCCCGCTCATCACCGCAGGCCCTGCCACCACTTCCAGGGCTGGTCGCAGCGGGGAGCCGGCTCTGGTCGCTCCGCGCTGGTGAGCAACCAGATCGGGTGATCGTCGCAGCCCGTGCCGTGCCGCGTGTAGCGCTCCGCGAGCACCGACTCGAGCTGCTCGTGACCGGCGCCGTTCCATGCGTCCAGTCGGACCCAACCGACGAACCAGGTGGGCGCCTCGTCGCTGCGCAGGAGGCCGGTGAGCTCGTCCAGGCCGGGGTCGTTGCCGCGCATCGGCAGGCTCCACAGGTGCTCGTAGGGCGAGTCCAGACCCGAGGACAGGACGATGTCGGCGTGGCCGCCGAAGACCACGATGGTGTCCCCGGGCTCGGCGACGTCGTGGATCGCCTGGCCGGTGTAGACCGCCATCGGTGGGTACGCACCGATCGTGGTGCTGGTCACCCAGACGACCATGGAGATCAGGCTGGACGCCGCGGTCAGCGCCACGATCCGCTGCATGGTCCGGCGAGGACGTTCGCGGCCACCCGAGATGAGAGCGACGAACAGCGTGACACTCGGGACGAGGCCGAAGAGGTAGGGCCGCCAGTAGCTGCCGCCGAGCACGACCCCCGCGCCGTCGACAAGGAAGCAGGCGATGGTGGCGGCGGTGACGGCTGCGTGGGCGCGCCACGCGTCGCGGATGTTGGCCAGGAACCAGACGACGACGAAGGCCATCCCGGTGAGCAGGAAGAACAGCGCGAGCAATGCGGCCCGGCGTGCGGGGGCGTCCGCAGGCTCGTCCGAGATCACGCTGAGGGCGTGGGATCGGAATCCGTAGACGGTGTACCAGAGCGTCTCGAGGCGTACGCCGACCGCGAGACACCAGCCGATCGTGGCCGTCAGCGGGATCGCCGCGCCGACCAGCGCGGCGCCGGCCAGCACAGTGAAGTCAGGCCGGCTGATCTCCTTGCGCAGCGCGGAGGTCAACAGCACCACGCCGCCGAAGGTCAGGCCGGTGGCCATGTTCTGCTTCAGTCCGATCGCCAGCATGCCCAGAAAGCCCGCCCCCAGGGCAAGCCAGACTGCAGGCAGGGGCATCCTCCTCGGGTTCGCGCGGACCAGACGCAGCGCTTCGAGGGCGAACCAGAAGCTGGTGACCACGACCGGGATGCCGAGGATCTCACCCTTGGCCGCCACCGAGTCGATCATCGTGTTGGAGGCCACCGCTGCAGTGCCGAGCGCAGTCCACCGGGCGGCGGTGCCGCCGGAGATGAGGTACGCCGTCCGCGCGGCCGCAACGACCAGCAGCGCACACCCGAGCGCAGCGAGCACCCGGGCGAACAGTGGACCGCCGACCATGTCAGAGAGCTTGACCAGGGCGATCATCGGCGGTGGACGGTCCACCCAGTAGGTGCCGTAGAGGCTGTCCGGCTCAGGATGCCAGGCCCGGGCGACCAGAGTGAAGCCGGCTTCGTCGGGGCGGATCGGCCAGAGCATCCCGGGGAATCGCAGCAGCGCGGCAAGGACGGCCACTGTGCCGACAAGTCGCCTCGTGCTCACATGGGGCAGGGCGAAACGCATGCGCGCATCTTCCCACCCGGAGCGCGCGCATCCCTGTTCGGGAGCTCGAGGGGGCTCGTTAGGATGGCGGGGTGGAGCTCCCAGATAAATTCGCTGCCCTCGGCCTGACCTACGACGACGTCCTGCTTCTGCCGGGCGCCTCCGACATGGCCCCCACCGACATCGACACGACCTCGCGGCTGACCCGCGAGATCACGTTGAAGATGCCCCTGATCTCGGCGGCCATGGACACCGTCACAGAGTCCCGGATGGCGATCGCGATGGCACGTGAGGGCGGCCTCGGGGTGCTGCACCGCAACCTCTCGATCGAGGACCAGGCATACCAGGTGGACCTGGTGAAGCGGACCCAGACCGGGATCATCTCCAATCCGGTCACGATCGGGCCCGACGCGACGCTCGAGGAGCTCGACCGGATCTGTGGCGAATACCGCGTCTCCGGGCTTCCCGTCGTGGACCCGGACAACAAGTTGCTCGGCATCATCACCAATCGTGACCTGCGCTTCACGCCGGTCGCGGAGTGGTCGACCACCCAGGTCAACGAAGTGATGACCACTGATCCGCTCTTCACCGGCCCGGTCGGCATCTCCCGTGCGGATGCGACGGCTCTGCTGCGCCAGAACAAGCGCGAGCGCCTGCCTCTGATCGACGAGCAGGGGCGGCTGGGGGGACTCATCACGGTCAAGGACTTCGTGAAGTCCGAGCAGTTCCCGGACGCCTCCAAGGACGCGGACGGTCGGCTCATGGTCGGCGCAGCGATCGGCTACTTCGGTGACGCCTGGGAGCGTGCGACGACGCTGGTCGAGGCCGGAGCGGACGTACTCATCGCCGACACCGCCCACGGCCACGTGAAGCTGCTGCTCGACATGGTCCGACGCCTCAAGTCCGACCCGGCCACCAAGCATGTCCAGGTGATCGGCGGCAACGTCGCCACTCGTGCCGGGGCCCAGGCGTTCGTCGATGCGGGGGCAGATGGCGTCAAGGTCGGCTTCGGCCCCGGCTCGATCTGCACGACGCGTGTGGTCACGGGATGCGGAGTTCCCCAGATCACCGCCGTGCACGAGGCATCGCTCGCCTGCGAGCCGGCCGGTGTGCCGGTCATCGCCGACGGCGGACTGCAGCAGTCCGGCGACATCGCCAAGGCGATGGTGGCCGGTGCGGAGTCGGTGATGCTCGGGTCCCTGCTCGCCGGGTGCGAGGAGTCTCCCGGAGAGCTGGTCTTCGTCAACGGCAAGCAGTTCAAGGCCTACCGCGGGATGGGGTCGCTGGGGGCGATGTCGAGTCGTGGCAAGAAGTCCTACTCCAAGGACCGCTACTTCCAGGCCGAGGTCACCAGTGACGACAGGATCGTTCCGGAGGGCGTCGAGGGGCAGGTCGCCTATCGCGGGCCGCTCGCGGCAGTCGCCCACCAGCTGATCGGTGGTCTGAACCAGTCGATGTTCTACATCGGTGCGCGGACCGTCCCGGAGCTCCAGCAGCAGGGGAAGTTCGTCCGGATCACGTCTGCCTCGCTCAAGGAGAGCCACCCCCACGACGTACAGATGACGGTCGAGGCGCCCAACTACAACCGCTGACCGTGGGCAGGCAGCCCGGCAGATAGGCTGACCGGGTGACTGAGATCGAGATCGGCATGGCCAAGCGCGCCCGGCGCGCATACTCCTTCGACGACATCGCCATCGTGCCGTCGCGGCGCACGCGCGACCCCGAAGAGATCAGCGTGGCATGGCAGATCGACGCCTACCGTTTCGAGCTCCCGGTGATGGCGGCGCCGATGGACTCGGTGATGTCGCCGGAGACGGCGATCGCGTTCGGCCAGCACGGAGGGCTCGGCGTGCTCGACCTCGAGGGTCTGTGGACCCGGTACGACGACCCGACGCCGCTGCTCGAGGAGGTCGCCGCGCTGCGCGGGGTGCGCGCAACCCAGCGGATGCAGGAGATCTATGCCGAGCCGGTCAAGGCCGAGCTGATCACCGCCCGCCTGCGCCAGATGCGTGAGGCAGGAGTGACCGTTGCCGGATCGCTCTCCCCGCAGCGGACCAAGGAATTCGCCAAGACCGTGGTGGATGCAGGTGTCGACATGTTCGTCATCCGCGGGACCACCGTGTCGGCCGAGCACGTGTCCAGCCAGGCCGAGCCGCTCAACCTCAAAGAGTTCATCTACGAGCTCGACGTCCCGGTGATCGTGGGCGGCTGCGCGACCTACCAGGCCGGGTTGCACCTGATGCGCACGGGCGCGGCCGGCGTGCTCGTCGGTTTCGGTGGGGGCGCAGCACACACGACCCGCACCGTGCTGGGCGTCGCCGTGCCGATGGCCTCGGCCGTCGCCGACGTCGCTGCGGCCCGACGTGACTACCTCGACGAGTCCGGTGGTCGCTACGTCCACGTCATCGCCGACGGCTCCATCGGCCGCTCGGGCGACATCTCGAAGGCGATCGCCTGCGGTGCCGACGCGGTGATGGTCGGCTCGCCGTTCGCCCGCGCAAACGATGCACCCGGTCACGGCTTCCACTGGGGTGCCGAGGCCTGGCACGGCAATCTCCCGCGCGGCGAGCGGGTCGAATTCGGAACGATAGGTTCGCTCGAGGAGATCCTGTTCGGGCCCTCCCGCGTCGCCGACGGCACGATGAACCTGATCGGTGCGCTGAAGCGCTCGATGGCCACCACCGGCTACACCGAGCTCAAGGAGTTCCAGCGGGTCGAGGTCGTCGTCGAGTGACGTCCTGCGGTGTGGCTGCCCCAGCGACCAGTTCGCAGGACGTCCGGGGCGAGACCTTGTTGGTCGCCGCGGTCCAGGCGGAGAGCATCGACGG
>JAKDNC010000495.1 GCA_030452025.1 Nocardioides sp.
CCGCGCGGGTCGGGTGCCGGCCCGGATGCACGAGCTGCGCGCCGAGGTTGCCCGGGCCAGTGGGCTCGGCGTCGACGAGCTGCCGTTCGTGGCCGAGCTGATCGACGTGGCGCCGGACGAGAAGCGTTGGCGCACCGCGATCGAGACGGTGCTCGGTGGCGTGGCACGACTGATGCTGGTCCCGCTGGAGCGCCTCGACGACTTCTCGGCCGCGATCGACTGGCTGCACCTGCGTGGTCGGCTGACCTTCGAGGGCGTCGAGCTGGACCTGCCCGGGAGCGGTCCTGCGGACCCCGAGCGGATCGCCGGGAAGCTGTTGTTCAAGGACTCGTCGTTCTCCGGTTGGGTGCAGGACCACCTGGGGGAGCCGTCCCGCAACGCGCTCTGCGTCGAGAAGGCCCCCGACCTCACGGGTTCGGGCCTCCGGGTCACGCTGGCCGGCCAGACCCGCAGTGGCCGACGCGGCACCCATGGGCGCAACGAGACCCGCAACATCATCGGTTTCTCCAACGAGGATGCGCTCGCCGAGATCGACCAAGAGCTCGCCTCGCTCGAGGAGGAGCTCGACAAGCTCGATGCCGAGATCCGGGAGCTCGAACGCCAGGCGAGCGTCCAGGCGCGCTGCCACACGGCGTACGACGCCATCGGCTCCGCACGCTTCGACGACCTCGACGTGGCCGGCAGCGACCGGAGGATCGCCGACATCGGGCGGCGTCGCGAGGAGATCCTGTCGGCCGACAACGAGCTGCAGGTCCTCCAGGCCCAGATCGATGAGCTCACGGCGCAGCTCGAGGAGACCCGCAAGCAACGGTTCGGCCTGGAGGAGCGGCAGAAGCAGCTGGCCCAGGCGCAGGAGGAGCTCGTCGACTCCGAGGACGTGGTCAACGACCGCCTGGAGGCGATGGATCGCCACGGCAACGTCGTGCTGAGCGATGAGCAGGACGCGGCGCTGACCGCGGACTTCGCGGCGGCGGCTGCCCCGGCGGACCCCGAGGACCTGGAGCGGTTCGGTGAGAACTCCCAGCGGCTCGCGGAGCGGCTGCGTGAGGCGGTCGCGGAGGCGGATGCGGAGATCAGACGGGTCAATGACGAGCTCGTGGCGATCTTCCGGATGTACAAATTCCAGTGGGACTCGCCGAACCTCGGCACCAGCGCGGACTCCTACCCCGACTTCGCCGCGATCCTGGAGGAGATCCGGGGGACCGGTCTGGCCGGTCGTCGCTCGGAGTGGCGTCGCCGGTTGACCGAGTGGAGTGGCCAGGACCTGGTGCCGCTGGTCGGTGCGATGGCCGCGTCGGTCGAGGAGATCGAGGACCGTCTCGACCCGATCAACACGATCCTGCGACGGCTCGAGTTCGGTGGGGCCGGTGATCGTCTGCGGATCCGGCTCCGTCGGCTCGCTCCGGCGCACGTCCAGGTCTTCATGAAGGACCTGCGGGCGCTCTCGGCCGGTGCGACCACGGAGCTGGGGGAGGACGAGCTGGAGAAGCGGTTCACCGAGCTGAGCCGGTTCATGCAGCAGCTGCGCACGTCCCAGGACGCCGGCGAGACCACGACGGACCGGGACCGGCTGCTCGACGTACGCCGTCACGTGGAGATCAGCGCGGAGAGGTATGACCACGCGACCGGGGAGCTGAAGGCGACCTACCGCACACTGGGCGAGAAGAGTGGCGGCGAGAGCCAGGAGCTGGTGGCCTTCATCGTCGGCTCGGCGCTGCGGTTCCGGCTCGGCGACGAGATGCGGTCGCGGCCCAGGTTTGCTCCGGTCTTCCTCGACGAGGGCTTCGTGAAGGCGGACTCGGAGTTCGCCGGACGGGCCGTGCACGCCTGGCGGGGGCTGGGATTCCAGCTGATCATCGGGGTGCCGCTGGACAAGGTGACCGGCCTCGAGCCACACATGGACGACCTGCTGGCGATCACGAAGAGCAGCACGACCCACCAGTCGTGGATCACGCCGATCACCGACTCGGCTTCAGGTGGTCGAGCCGCCCGGGAGCCCTGATGAAGTCTCCCGAGGAGGCGCTCGGCCAGGTCAAGGAGCGGCTGCGCACGACCTGGAGCCAGGTGGTGACCGGCACCGCTGCCTGGTCACCGGACTTCCATCTCGGGACCTCCTCCCTGCGGGGCCCGCGACTGCTGGAGGCATGGCCAGAGACTCATCGGGACGCATTGCGTTGGCGTGATTGGGCTTCGGTCGCGGGGGAGGGGATCGAGCTGGTGGTCCGCTCGGTCAGCGTGCACCGCACGGCCCAGGAGCTCCCGGCGACGCTCCGGGTGGACACGATCGATACGGCCGCGCGCCTCATCGGTGGGGACTGGGGAGCCCGGCTCGAGCGTGCCAGGGCGCGGTTCGCGATGCTGGCCGATCAGTTCCCCGAGCTCGAGGACCCGGCGGCCATGCTGCGCGCCACCGACCCGTGGAGTGAGGTGGACTTCGAGCTGCTGTGCCGCAGCGCGTCGTGGTTCGCCCAACCGCACCCGCCCGGACTGACGGCTCGCCAGATCCCGGTCGAGGGGATGGGGACCAAGTGGCTCGACGCCCGGCGCGGCGTCGTACGGCAGCTGGCCGGGGTGGAGGACCTGCAGCTGGTGCCCGGTCGGCCGCAACGGGTGCACCTGACCTATCTGGACCCCGATCATCTGGCGTCGGGCGGTCGACGCCACGACGTGGCCACGCATGGCGACGTCGATGCCTTGGCCTATCGGCCGCGTGTCGTGGTGATCTCGGAGAACAGGGACACCGCGCAGCTCTTCGCGCCGATACCCGACGGGATCGCGATCGAGGGCGATGGCCGCGGTGCCGGTGCCGTGGCCGGCCTGTCCTGGGTGCACGAGGCGGAGATGGCTTGGTACTGGGGCGACATGGATGCCGACGGACTGGAGATCCTGCACGGCTACCGCGCCGCAGGGCTGACCGTGCGGTCCATGTTCATGGACATCGACTCCTATCGACGCTGGGAGCGCTTCGGCGTCGACCACGATCACCGGGGCAAGCCGCTCGGCTCACGCCCGCCACGGGAGACCGGTGAGTTGGTGGGTGCTGAGAGGGAGCTCTACCTGGCGCTGTGCTCACCCGAGTGGACCCGACACCGACGCATCGAGCAGGAACGGATCCCTCTCGCAGACGCGGCGGCCGTGGTGCGGGCAGGCTGAGCCCAGTGGTGTGCCATGAGCCGGCTCCGGTGCTTCTTCGGC
>JAKDNC010000496.1 GCA_030452025.1 Nocardioides sp.
GGAGCTCCATGACGACCCCTGGGACCCGGTTTCGGCCCTGTCGATGGAGCCGCTCCCCACCCAGCCCGTGGTGGCGATGGCCGGTGGCCGTGCCTTCACCTTCCGCTACGCCGAGACTGAAGAGCTGTTGCGCGCCGCCGGCTGCGAGGTGGTCATCTTCGACCCGCTCCGGGACCACACGTTGCCACCGGACACCGCCGGGATCTACCTCGGTGGAGGGTTTCCCGAGGTGCACGCCGCCGGCCTCACCGCCAACGAGTCACTGCGCGAGGACCTGCGCGCCGCGATCGACGCGGGCATCCCCACCGTGGCCGAGTGCGCCGGGCTGCTCTACCTCTGCAGCTCGGTCGACGACGCTGCGATGATCGGCACGCTCGAGGCCACCGCCGCGATGAGCTCCCGGCTCACGCTCTCCTATCGCCGGGTCACCGCGGTCGGCGACGACCTGCTCAGCCGGCAGGGCGAAGAGGTCACGGGCCACGAGTTCCACCGCACCACGGTCTCCCCCGCCACCGGCGCCCAGGGGGCCTGGCTGGTCGGCGACTCGCCCGTCGGCTTTGCGACCCCGACGCTGCACGCCTCCTACCTGCACACCCACTGGGCGGGGCACCCACACCTGGCCAAGCGGTTCGCACAGGCGGTGCACAGGGCCGCGCCACACAACGGGATCCCGCTCCCCTGCCCGACGCCCGAGCAGCGAACCTCCGGATCGGTTCCTGACCGGGGCTCGAAGGGCGACCTCCGCCACCACGGCGACCGGGAGTCCGGTGCGGGGCTGCTCGACTTCGCCGTCAACGTGTACGACGACCCGCGCCCGACGTGGCTCGACGACGCACTGCGGGCGAGTCTCGACGACGTCGGCGCCTACCCCGACCCGTCCGGCGCTGAGGTCGCGATCGCCCGACGCCACGGCCGCGACCCCGCCGAGGTGCTGGCCACCGCCGGGGCTGCGGAGGCGTTCTCGCTGATCGCCGGAGCGAGCGACTGGGGCAGACCGGTCGTCGTGCATCCGCAATTCACCGAGCCCGACGTGGCCCTGCAGGCGTCCGGACACCGGGTCACGCACGTGGTCCTCGACGCCGAGGACGACTTCACCCTCGACCCGGCGAAGATCCCCGACGACGCCGACCTGGTCTTCCTCGGCAACCCGACGAACCCGACCGGCGTGCTGCACCCAGCCGCCACGATCCGCGCCCTGCTGCGCCCCGACCGGCTGGTCGTGGTCGACGAGGCGTTCCTGGACTCCGTGCCCGGCGAGACCCACTCCTTCGCGCCCACACCGACCCCCGGGCTCGTCGTCGTCCGCAGCCTCACCAAGCTGTGGGGCATCCCGGGCGTGCGCGCCGGCTACGTCCTGGCGGAGCCGGGGATCATCGACGAGCTGCGCTGGCGCCAGGTCCCCTGGTCGGTCTCCGCGACAGCGGCAGCGGCCATGGTTGCCACCGCTGGCGAGGACGCGCGGGCCGAGGCTGCGCTGCGCACCCAGCGGATCGCCACGAGACGGAGTGTCCTCGGGCAGGGGCTCACCGATCTCGGCATCCCATACGTGGCGAGCCAGGCGCCGTTCGTCCTAGCCCGCCCGGGCTCCGGCGTGCGGGAGCGACTGCGGGCCGCCGGCTACGCCGTGCGACGCGCCGACACCTTCCCCGGGCTCGACGAGTCGTGGGTCCGGATCGCCGTCCGCGCGCCGGAAACCACGCGGAAGTTGCTTGCCGCCCTGCGGCTGGAACGGTGAGGCGGTAGTCTGCTCGACACGGACATGAGGAAGCCGGTGGAACTCCGGCACAGTCGCGCTACTGTGACACCGCTTCGGCGGTGGAGTCAGACCCGAGTGTCCGTCAATCCCCATTGACCAAGGGACGCATCATCCCTTCAGGAGGACACATGTCTCACGCAGCCATCCCCGCAATCGACACCCAGCCGCTTCCCCAGCCGCTGCCATTGGGCCAGATCGCCCCGTGGGCGCTCTTCTTCGGTCTTCTCGCGCTGCTCGCGCTCTTCTTCGTCAGCGCCGACCAGGGCGCGATCTCGATCCCGTCCGGAACGCTGGTCCACGAGTGGGTCCACGATGGCCGGCACCTTCTCGGCTACCCCTGCCACTGAGGGGTCTGTCATGACTGCCCGCAAATTCCTGATCCACGGCTTGATCGCCGGCCTCGCCGCCGGACTCCTGGCCTTCTTCGTCGCCCACCAGGTCGGCGAGCCCCATGTCGAGACCGCCATCGCCCTCGAGGAGGCCGGCTCCGAGCCCGCTTCCGAAGCTGGCGCAGGGGAAGAGGGACACAGCCACGGCGAGAGGGCCGAAGTCTCCCGGGCGAACCAGCGCACCTTCGGCCTGGTCACCGGCACCCTCGCGGTCGGCACCGCCCTCGGTGGCCTCGTCGGCCTGCTCGCAGCCTTCGCAATGGGCCGTCTGGGCCGATTCAGCCCGGCCGAGTCGACGGCCGCGGTCACCCTGATCGGCTTCGTCTCCTTCGCACTGCTGCCGTTCCTGAAATACCCCGCCACCCCACCCGCCGTCGGCAGTGGGGACACCATCGGCGACCGGACGTCGTACTACTTCATCTTCCTGGTCATCTCGCTCGTCGCTGCGGTCGCGGCCACGATGCTGGCCCGCCAGCTCTACGCCAGGAACGGTGGGTACGCCGCCGTGCTGGGCGGCTCGGCCGTCTACCTGGTGGCGATAATCGTGGCCGCCGTCGCGATGCCGACCGTCAACGAGCTCGGCGATTTCCCGGCCGACACGCTGTGGAGCTTCCGGATCTCCTCGCTCTACACGTTGGCCACGATGTGGGGCGTGATCGGGATCGTGCTCACCGGGCTGGTGCTGCGCTCGACTGCTCAGGTCAAGCGCGAGTCCGAGCGACGTGACCTGGTGGCGAGCCTGTGACCGGCCCGCAGCCGATCGCTCCTCCCTCCCCCACCGCGCGCCTCGAGGCAGCCGCGCGGCTGGGCGGGCTGGCCACCCCTCCGGGGGCGCTGGGCCGGCTCGGGGACCTCGGGGTCTGGCTCTGCGCCACGCAGGACCGGGTCCCACCGGAGCCGATCGAGCGGGTTCGCGCGGTGATCTTCGCCGGCGACCACGGGGTCGCGCAATACGGCGTCTCCGCGTTCCCGCCCGCGATCACCGCCGCCATGGTCCGGACCTTCGCCGCCGGACGGGCCGCAGTGAGCGCCCTGGCCGCCGCCCA
>JAKDNC010000497.1 GCA_030452025.1 Nocardioides sp.
CTCCCATGGTAACGGCGCGACAGTGTACGCATGCGTCGGGTCCGGCGGCGCGTTTCAGACGCGTTGCGGCGCCCTCGGGACGTACACAACGAAGAAATGGCGATGTAACTGCGTTGTAACAATCATCCCGAACCGTGGGATATGCCTCAGCGCCAAGTGGGAATACGCTGCTGTATCGATATGCCGTCCCGCGGGAGATAGGATACAAAGACAACCACAGAACGAGACGGACACCGGCACGACGAAAAAATGTGTGCTGCATCACATTTCGCCGAGCGCACCAGCGGCTCTAAGCCAAGCCTAATTTTGTGTCGCCTGCGCAGGTCCGTATCAGTAGGGCAAACGCACCCGTACCGAGGAAAGGCCACCACCCCAGGCCACCGGCGAAACGCACTGCCCGACCCGACGACCGGAGGATGACCACCCCGTGAACAACCAGCTGAAGAACTACCCGGCGCCCCAGGGGCTCTACAACCCCGCCCACGAACACGACGCGTGTGGCGTCGCCTTCGTCGCCGACATGCACGGACGCGCCACCCACGACATCGTCGAGAAGGGCATCCAGGCGCTGGTCAACCTCGACCACCGCGGTGCCGCCGGAGCCGAGAAGAACACCGGCGACGGCGCGGGCATCCTCATGCAGGTCCCGGACCGCTTCTACCGCGAGGTGCTGGCCGAGCAGGGCATCGACCTGCCCGCACCCGGCGCCTACGCCACCGGCATCGCCTTCCTCCCGGCCGCCCGCATGGCCGCCCTCGACGCGATGCGCGCCGTGGAGTCCATCATCGCCGAGGAGGACCTCACCCTGCTCGCCTGGCGCGAGGTCCCCGTCGACGACTCCGCGCTGGGCGCGATGGCGCGCGACGCCGAGCCGATCTTCTACCAGCTGTTCATCTCCGGGCAGGACGCCGAAGGCAACGAGCTCTCCGGCATCGAGCTGGACCGCCGCGTGTGGTTCGTGCGCAAGCGTGCCGAGCGCGAGCTCGGCTCCAAGGGCCCCGGTGAGGGCCCGGGGTCCGACACCGTCTACTTCCCGTCGCTGTCCTCGCGCACCATCGTGTTCAAGGGCATGCTGACCACCCCGCAGCTGCGCGACTTCTACCCTGACCTGCAGGACGAGCGTGTCGAGTCGGCGCTGGCGGTCGTGCACTCCCGCTTCTCCACCAACACCTTCCCCTCCTGGCCGCTGGCGCACCCCTACCGGCTGCTCGCGCACAACGGTGAGATCAACACCGTGCGCGGCAACGAGAACTGGATGCGCGCCCGCGAGTCCCAGATCCGCTCGGAGGCCCTCGGCGACATCGAGCGCATCCTGCCGGTCTGCGACCCGTCCGGCTCGGACACCGGACGTTTCGACGAGGCCCTGGAGCTGCTCCACCTCGCCGGACGCTCACTGCCGCACGCGGTGATGATGATGGTCCCGCAGGCGTGGGAGCGTAACCCCGCCGTGGACCCGGACGTGCGCGCCTTCTACGAGTACCACTCCTCGCTGATGGAGGCGTGGGACGGCCCGGCGGCGCTGGTCTTCACCGACGGCACCGTCATCGGCTCCGTGCTCGACCGTAACGGACTGCGTCCCGGGCGCATCTGGGTCACCAAGGACGGCCTGGTCATCGGTGGTTCCGAGGCCGGTCTGCTGCCCGTTCCCCCGGAGGACATCGTGCAGCGCCGCCGCGTGGAGCCCGGCCGCATGTTCCTGGTCGACACCGCCGAGGGGCGCATCATCCCCGACGACGAGATCAAGACCCGCCTCGCCGACAAGCCCTACCGCCAGTGGGTCGACGACAACATCGTGCGCTTCGCCGACCTGCCCCCGGTCGAGTACGAGGCGATGAGCCACGAGCGCGTCGTCCTGCGCCAGCGGGTCTTCGGCATGACCGAGGAGGACGTCGACGTCCTGATCCAGCCGCTCGCCGTCACCGGCGGCGAGCAGCTCGGCTCCATGGGCACCGACACGCCCATCGCGGCGCTGTCGGACCGTCCCCGCATGCTCTTCGACTTCTTCGCGCAGCGTTTCGCGCAGGTCACGAACCCGCCGCTGGACTCC
Organism: Nocardioides sp.; assembly: GCA_030452025.1. Classification (GTDB taxonomy): domain Bacteria; phylum Actinomycetota; class Actinomycetes; order Propionibacteriales; family Nocardioidaceae; genus Nocardioides. The sequence goes on from JAKDNC010000497.1 coordinate 2,048, forward strand.
ATCCGCGAGAAGATGGTTACCAGCATGTTCACCCAGCTGGGACGCCAGGTCGACGTCACCACCGAGGTGCCCGAGGCCGCGCACCGCATCCACCTGGAGACCCCGGTCCTGCTGAACTCCACCCTGGCCACCCTGCGCCAGGCCGGCGACCACGAGGGTTTCGGCGACTTCCGCTCCGCGGTGATCTCCGGGCTCTACCCGGTCGCCCACGGCGGCCGCGGCATGCGCCAGGCCATCGAGCGCATCCGCCGCGAGACCTCGCGGGCCATCGAGGACGGCGCGACGCTGATCATCCTCTCCGACCGTGAGTCCGACGAGCGCATGGCGCCCATCCCGTCCCTGCTGCTCACCAGCGCGGTGCACCAGCACCTCGTCGCCGAGCGCACCCGCACGCAGGCCTCGCTGATCGTCGAGTCCGGTGACGCCCGCGAGGTCCACCACCTGGCGATGCTGATCACCTTCGGCGCCGACGCGATCAACCCCTACCTCGCCTTCGAGACCATCGACGAGCTCGTCAAGCGCGGCCAGCTCGGCTCGCTGAGCACCGACGAGGGCTGCCGGAACTTCATCGAGGGTGCGACCGCCAGCGTGCAGAAGATCATGTCGAAGATGGGCATCGCCACCGTGGCGTCCTACCGCGGCGCCCAGCTCGCCGACGTCACCGGCCTGCACCAGAACCTGCTCGACGACTACTTCGAGGGCTGCAACAGCCCGATCTCCGGCATCGGCCTCGACGAGGTCGCCGCCGACGTCGCCGTGCGTCACCGGTTCGCCTTCCTGCCGCGTCCGGAGGAGGCCGCCCACCGCGAGCTCGAGATCGGCGGCGAGTACAAGTGGCGCCGCGAGGGCGAGTACCACCTGTTCAACCCGGAGACCGTGTTCAAGCTGCAGCACGCCACCCGTACCGGGGCGTACCGCATCTTCAAGGAGTACTCCGAGAAGGTCGACAACCAGGCCAAGCGCCTGGCCACGCTGCGCGGTCTGTTCGAGATGCACAGCGACCGCCCGTCCATCCCCGTCGACGAGGTCGAGCCGGTCTCCGCCATCGTCCAGCGCTTCTCCACGGGCGCGATGAGCTACGGCTCGATCTCCGCCGAGGCGCACGAGACCCTGGCCATCGCCATGAACCGGCTCAAGGGC
>JAKDNC010000498.1 GCA_030452025.1 Nocardioides sp.
CCGACGCTGGGTCGGCGTTCGCGATGCCGAGCGCCTGTCCGACGAGGTGGGCTGCGACGACGGCCTGCTCGTCGGTCGTCACCACGCCGTCGAATCGGTGGAGCCCGGCGCGCGCAAGGCGGCCCAAGATCGCCTCCGGCGCCCGCTGGCTCTCCGCGCGCAGCACCTCGACGGAGTCGGGGGCCAACGCTGAGCCGGCGTCCCAGGACTTGTGCGAGCAGACGACCACTGCGTCGATCCCGATTCGGTCGCAGGCCCGCATCAAGTAGCGGTCGAGGCCGATCACGAGGAGCCGTCCCGGCATCGGTGTCGTCCTCTCGGTATCGTCGGCGTACCCAAATATCGACCATATCGCTCACCCAGGGCGGCCTTGACGCCCGTCCCCTCTGGTGAAAACTGAGCGCATCACGGCGGTCGTGGTGTCTCCTTATCTCGGGAAGGAGGGATGACAGATGGACGTCCTCATCGATAAGATCTTGGCGAACCACATGGGCTCGCTGGAAAAGTACGCAGAGTCCTGCTGCGCCAACGCTAAGTGAGCATATCGGACCGCGGGCGCCCCGCAAAGGGTGCCCGCGGTCTCTGCACCAGATCTCGGGAGCCCGCCTTGACCGCTCTGCCCACTCTGTCCGACGACTACCGTGCGATCGTCCACTCGCGCTTCGACGATCGCACGCCCGACGTGATCGAGAGCCAGATCCGGGCCGTGCTCGAGTTCCTCCACATCGCCTCGAACGCCGACGGGATGTTCATCCCTCTCACCCGTGCCGCTGACGACGTGTGGCACGAGCTGATCGTCGAGACGAAGTACTACTTCGACCTCTGTTCACGGCTGCCGGGTGGCAGCTACATGCATCACCACGCCATCGGGATCGAGGACTATGCCGCCCAGCTGGGCAAGCGCGAGACCGTGCAGCAGTTCCTCTCCTGGATCCCGTTGCGGGTCCGGTTGTTCGGTGAGTTCACGGCCGACGACAAGGCCAACTGGGCCGTGCTGGAGTTCCTCGAGGACGAGGTCGGCCTGAGCCTCGAGCAGATCAACGAGCTCGGCAAGACGCACGCAGCGTCGTGATGTCGCCCGCTCTGCGCGAGTTCGTGCGTCGGTCGTGGGGCGTGATGGGGGCCAACCTCCTCGGCAGCCTCGGGCTCCTCTACGCGCTCGGTGCCATCGGGCGTCACGTCGGTGACGAGGCACTCGCCGCCTCCGGTCTGGTGATCACGAGCCTCAACATGGTGGCGGTGCTCGGCGCTGGCCACGGGATCCGGCTCCTCCACACCTACTACTCGTCCGGTCCCGATCCCGCCGCCCGTCTCGCGGCGGTCACCGCGCGAGCTGCGACGGCGCGCGATGCGTCCTATCTCCTGGCCGTGGCGTGGCTGGTGGTCGGGAGCATCGTCGTGGCGGCCCACGACGACCGCTACTTCATCGCGGCGGCCTGGCTGGCCGGCCTCCCGATTTTCCTCCTGGCCCCGCGGATCGGACTCACCGGCGCGATGATGCAGGTCGCCGACTCCGAGTCAGTGCTGCTGCGCTTCGCGGCCGGAAGCGTCGTCCTCGAGGTCCTCCTTGTCACCGTGCTGCCGCACGTCGGTCTCGACCAGCGGGTGCTCTTCCCGCTTATCCTGCTCAGTGGCCAACTTGCTACGGCCGGGGTCCTTGTGCTCAACCGCCGCCACCTCGCCCGGCACCACCGGGAGCTGTGGCGGGCCTCGCTCCTGCCCGTCGCCGCCCGACCGTTCCGCTCCGGCTGGCGCTCGCAGGTGTGGCAGGCGAGTTTCACCGCGTGGGACGCGCTGGCAATCATGGGTTACTACACGATCGCGGTCGCGATTGCCGGGGGATCGGCCGTGCAGGTCGCTGCGGTCGTCGGGGTGGTCGCCTCGACCAACCGGACGATCATCGTGCCGCTCAAGGCAGCCGGGTTGGTCGGGGGTCGGCTCGCCAAGCGGGCGGGCGGAGCCGGTCAGGCGACCTTTGCCACGGCGCAGGTCCGGCTCGTCGGCGTCGTGATGGTGGTCGCCGCCGTTGTGATCGCGACGGCCGGCCAGTTCTCTGACCGACTCTTCGGTGTGCCGACGTCCATCGGGGGTCCCGCCCTACTCATCGCCTCGGTCCAGCTGCTCATGGAGCCCTTCGTCGGCTTCCTCTCGGGTCAGGGCAAGGTGTTGCACGGCGCTGACTTCGGGGTGCGGTCCATCGTGGCGGCGATCCTCGTCGTCGCCCTACCGTTGATGCTCGTGCTGAGCGCCGTGCGACCCGAGCATGCCAGCAGCTATCTCGTCCCCTTCGTGCTTGGGCGGCTGGCTGCGCTGGTCGGGATGCGTCGCGAGACTGCCCGAGTCGGTCGGGTCGGCAGCGAGATACCCGCGTGAGTGAGCGGCGTTCGACGTCGTGCTACCGCGACGCGCGTACGGCGGAGCTCGTCGTGGAGTCGCCGGTTGTCGTCTACCCGCAGGTCGCGCAGCGACTCGCGGGGTTCGTCGCAGACGCCGCGTGGAACCAGTACCCGGCCGATCCCGACGGGGTGAGGCGGCGACTCGCGGACGTGCTGGGCGCGCGCGAGGACCTGGTGCGACTGTGCTCTGGCTCCTCGGAGAGCCTCCAAGCGCTCACGGTCGCGACTCTGCTGCTCGGTGGGTCGGTCGCGTACCCGGGAGACGTCTTCTCGGGCTACACCGACCACCTCGATACCCCGGTCCGAGACCGGCACTCCGACGCACTCCTCGACTACGGCCACGGCCTGAACGCCCCCCGCCTGACCGCGTGGCTGGCCGAAGACGACCTCTCGAGACCGCGGGTGTGTTTCGTGTGCTGCCCGGAGGTGCCGGTCGGGCTCGGGACCGACGCGGTGGTCGCGCGGGTCGAGACCCTGGCCCGCGAGCATCCGTCGGTGCACTTCGTGCTGGACGCTGCGTACGTCGAGTGGTCGCTGTTGCCTGCCGTGGTTGCCACCGCCGCGCGCCACCCGCGGGTGTCGGTCGCGGCGACCTGCTCCAAGCTGATCGGGCTGGCCGGGCTCCGGCTGGGGGTGACGGTGCTGGCCGAGATGACCGCGGCCGAGGTCGGTCACGGTCAGCTGCGGTTCCCCCTCAGTTCGCTCCAGGTCGCCGCGTGGGACGCGCTCCTCGACGACCTGCCGTCCCCCTCCCAGTTGCGACTGGCGCACCGAGACGAGCTCCACCGC
>JAKDNC010000499.1 GCA_030452025.1 Nocardioides sp.
GTTGTCTCCGTTGCGCGATCCACTGCTGGGCTCGGCCAGCAGTGGCCAGCCGGCCGATTCGGCGAGCACCCGGGTGCGGGGTCCGGCATCGTCCCCCGCGACCACGACGGTGCGCGGTCCCCGGGCGAGCTCATGCGGTCGCGGCGTGTGGACGTGGCGCCGCGCGCTTGCGCGTTTGTCCGGCCCGTCCGACTCGTCCGACTCGTCCGGCGCGTCCGGCGCGTCCGGCTTGAACCGGCCCTCCCACGGAGCGTCCGGAGTCAGTGGTGGGGTGAGCTGGACATTGAGGTGCACCGGTCGACAGCCCCGGTCCAGGGCTGCGAGGGTCTCCCGGGCACCCTCGAAGTCGGCCTCGCTCGCAATGTCGAAGAAGTCCGCGGCGTCCCCGAAGATCCGCACCTGGTCGGTGGTCTGGCTGGCCCCGGTCCCCCGGAGCGCAGCCGGCCGGTCCGCGGTCACGACCACCAGCGGCACCCCCGCGTGCGCTGCCTCGAGGACCGCCGGGTGCAGGTTGGCCACTGCTGTGCCCGACGTGCACATCACCGCCGCGGGGCCCCGGCTCTTCGACATCCCCAGCGCCAGGAACCCGGCACTGCGTTCGTCGAGGCGGGTGTGCAGCCGGAGCCGGTCGGCACGGGAGGCATCCCAGGCTGCGAAGGCGAGCGGGGCGTTGCGGGATCCGGGTGCGAGGACGAACTCCTGGACACCGACACCGACCAGCCCGTCGACCACACGACGGGCCAGCCGGGTCGAGAAGTTCGCGGGCGGTGGCCTCATGGGCGTCGATCCTGCCGCATGGAGGCCCGGTAGGCATCCACGTCGGCGCGACGCGCCACCCAGTGGGCGGCGCGCTCGGGATCAGCAGCAACCCGACCTGCCGCGGCAGTGGAGACGGTCGGACGCCGCACCGGGAGGATGCCGTCCACGGGCAGCAGCGACTCGTCGACCACGTCGTCAGTCAAGAGCTGGACGGTGGCCAGGCCACAGGCGTAGGGCAGCTCCGGCAGCGCAGCAGCCAGCGCGACGCCGGCGGAGATGCCGATCGAGGACTCCAGGGCGCTGGAGACCACCACGGGGATCCCGATGTCCTCGGCGATCCGGAGGCAGGCGCGCACACCGCCGAGCGGTTGCACCTTGAGGACTGCGACGTCGGCCGCCTCCAGATCCCGCACCAGATAAGGGTCCTGGGCCCTGCGAATGGATTCGTCCGCGGCGATCGGGACCTCGACCGCGCGACGTACGGCGGCCAGGTCGTGGACCGAGGGGCAGGGCTGCTCGACGTACTCCAGGCCGCCGGCGGCGAGGTCGAGAGCGCGGATCGCTGCCACCGCCTCGTCGACCTCCCATCCACCGTTGGCGTCGACGCGGATCCGCCCGTCGGGACCCATCGCGTCGCGGACCGCCTCGACCCGGGCCAGATCGTCGCCCAGGGTCTGGCCACGCTCGGCCACCTTCACCTTCGCGGTCGCGCAGCCCCCGGCACGCGCGATCTCGTGGGCCCGCTCCGCGCCGACCGCAGGCACGGTCACGTTCACGGGTACGCCGCCGCGCACCGGCGCAGGCCAGTCACCGGCGGCGGCCTCCTCAGCACAGCGCAACCACGGCTCGACCTCGGGCACGTCGTACTCGAGGAACGGCGACCACTCTCCCCACCCGCCGGGGCCCTCGAGCAGCATCCCCTCACGCACGGTGATCCCGCGGAACCTGGTCCGCAGCGGGATCGAGTAGACCGCGCTCATCCTTCCTCCTCCGCGAGCCGGGCCAGCTGCATCCGGTCGACCTTCCCGTTTCCCAGCAGAGGGATCGCCTCGAGGGTGACCACCTGGCGTGGGGCCCAGGAGCGTGGCAGCGCCTCCGCAACCCAGTCCCGGGCGGCATCGCGCGCCAACGCTCCGACCACGCACGCCACGACCCGGTGGCCCCACTCCGCGTCCGCGACGCCGACCACCTCGACCCCGGCCACGTCCGGGTGCGCACGGAGCCGCCGGGCGACCGCAGGAGCCGGGACGTTCACCCCGCCGGTGATCACCACGTCGTCCACGCGGCCCAGGACTTCGAGGCGCCCCTCGGTGAGCCGTCCGACGTCGCTGGTGATGAACCAGCCGTCGACCAGCGTCTCGGCGGTCAGCTCGGGCTCGTCGAGGTAGCCGTCGAAGAGTGTCGGTCCGCCGATCCGGATCCGTTGCCGCTCGTCGATCGCCACCTCGACCCCGTCGAGCGGCACCCCGTCGTAGACGCAGCCGCCGGCGGTCTCGCTGGAGCCGTAGGTCGCGACGACCCGGATCCCGTGTCCCTCGGCCGTGGAGCGCAGCGCCGGGTCGATCGGCCCCCCGCCGAGCAGCACGGCGTCGAGGCCCGCCAGCGCCTCGACGGACGCGGAATCCTCGATCAGGCGGTGCAGCTGGGTCGGCACCAGCGAGGTGTACCGGTGCCCAGCTGCCGTCGTCGCGGCCGCCGCGTCGGCAAAGGAGGCGTGGTCGTCGAGGACCACCGGCTCGTGACCGGCAAGCAGCGAGCGGACAACGACCTGCAACCCGGCGACGTACGACGCCGGGAGCGGCAGCAGCCACTGCCCGGGGCCGCCGAGCCGCGCGTGGGTGGCGTTGGCGGACGCGGTCATCGCAGCGCGGGAAAGCTGCACCCGCTTGGGACGTCCGGTGGACCCGGAGGTCTCGACCACGAGCGGTTCAGGCGCCGCCATGGAGTCGAGCCATCCACGGACGGCGTCGATCACGTCACGGGAGGAACCGTGGACGAGACGTTGAGTGCTCACCCCGCAACGCTACTGCGAGACTGTCCCGGTGGACCTCACCTGGCTCGGACTGCACCATCTGGACCTGACTTCGCGACAAATGCACGACCTGCTCATGCTGCGCCACGACGTGTTCGTGATCGAGCAGGACTGCCCCTACTACCGCGACATCGATGGGCTCGATGCCGCCGACGGGACGCACCACGTCCTGGCCCTGCACGCAGATCAGCTGGTCGCCTGCGCCAGGGTCCTCGCACCCGGTGGGGATCGACCCGAGGTCAGGATCGGTCGGGTCGTGGTCGCCCCGACCGCGCGGGGATCGGGCGCCGGCCACGACCTGATGCGCCAGTCCCTCACCCTCTGTGAGCAGGTCTGGCCCGCAGCCGACATCTTCCTCTCCGCCCAGGCGCATCTGGAGCAGTACT
>JAKDNC010000500.1 GCA_030452025.1 Nocardioides sp.
CCCCGCCGGTGCGTGAGGGTGCGGTGGAGCACCGCGAGATCTCCGGCGGTGTGCTGGTGCAGGAGCGCGACCTCGTCGACGCCCGCGGCGACGACCCGGCGAACTGGACGCTGGCCGCCGGTGGGGCCGCGGACGCCGCGACCCTCGCCGAGCTGGAGTTCGCCTGGCGTGCGGTGCGCGCGGTGAAGTCCAACGCGATCCTGCTGGCCAAGGACGGTGCCACCGTGGGAGTGGGCATGGGCCAGGTCAACCGCGTGGATTCGGCGAAGATCGCCGTGGACCGGGCGAACACCCTGGCGGGCGACGAGCGTCGCTCCGAGGGCTCTGTCGCCGCGTCCGACGCGTTCTTCCCCTTCGCCGACGGTTTCGAGACTCTGGCCGAGGCCGGGGTGCGTGCCGTGGTCCAGCCCGGTGGGTCGGTGCGTGACCAGGAGGTCATCGACGCCGCGGTCGCCGCAGGCGTGACGATGTACCTCACCGGGGAGCGCCACTTCGCGCACTGAGTGAGTGCAGGGCGGTTCCGCGGTTACGGGGCTACGATGAGGGTCCATCCTCGAGAGGACCCCACCATGAGCCGCAGGACCACCGCCCACCTCTTCCATTCCCTCGACGGTGTCGTCGAGGACCCCCACCTCTGGCAGTTCGACGCCTTCGGCCCGGAGGAGGGGGAGGCCATGGACGGCCTGCTCGCCCCGGTCACCGATGTGGTGATCGGGGCGACGTTGTGGCGGCAGTGGTCCGAGTACTGGCCCGGGGAGGTTGCCGGCGACGAGACGGACGGCTTCGGTGCCTGGGTGAACCCGGTGCGCAAGCACGTCGTCTCCTCGACGTTGGGGGACGAGCACCCCGACGGGCTCCCGTGGAACAGCACGTTGATCACCGGCGACCCCGTCGACTACCTCCAGGACCTCCGGGACTCCGAAGGCGGCGGCATCGCAGTGCTCGGCGGGATCACCACGGTACGCACGTTGTTCCTCGCTGGCTTCATCGACGAACTCACGCTCACGACCCACCCCGTCCTCGCGGGGACGGGTCGCCATCTCTTCGACGCGGAGATGCCCGTCACCCGGCTACGTCTGCTGGACGCCACGAAGACTTCCGTGGGCAACGCCGTGTTGACCTACGGGCTGCGACAGGGTGACTGACACGAGCGCTCAGGTCAGTTGTTTCGCGCCAGCCCGGCGTCGAGGATTGACGACCACCTGTCGACGGTCCGGCGCCGCTGATCCGAGTTGTCGACCAGGACCGCGCCCAGGCCGAGGCCGCGCGCCAGGTCGACCGTCATGCGCAGGAGCTCGCGGGTCGGGGGGTCGAGAAGGTCGGCGTCCAGTGCGATGGCCATGAGTTGCTGGACCTCACGTGCATACCGGCTATCGACCGCCACGATCAGTTCGCGCAGGTCACCCTCTGATCCGGCTGCTGCGGACCACACGTGCAGGGCGGCGCGGAACGAATCGCTGGTGAAGGAGTCGAAAACGAGTTCCATCACCTCGACGGTCGGTGAACCGCCAGGGGGCGTCCCGAGATCGGCGACGGCCCGGCGAAGTTGATGGGTGAGCCTGGAGTAGAACTCCGCCACCGTTTCCTCGATCAGCACGTCGCGGGTCGGGAAGTGTCGCTGGGCGGCGCCGCGGGAGACGCCGGCCCCGACAGCCACCGCACTGACAGTCGTGTCGGCGGCCCCGTGGTGGGACAGCGTCGAGATTGCGGAGTCGAGGAGTTTTCGGCGTGTCTCCCGGCTCCGGGCCTGTTGTGGGGTGTGCGACATGTCGCCTCCGTTGGTCCATCCACGTCTGGGGTGTTGCTGGACAGGGTAGCAGTGTGGCGTGGTGGACAAGTGCGGAGGAACGCAGAAACACATCATTGATGATTCGCTATCCCTGGCTCTACCTGGGGATACATAGCCGGTGGGGGCGTGGTCCTTGAAATGAATCGTCGGTGATCTCTTTACTTTGTGTGCTGCATCACATACTGTCGTGCTTCAGAACCACATGCTGAGCATTGCAAAACGGAAGTAGTTCCGTGGTGCGAGGAGAGGACCACATGATGACGGCACCAACCGGAGCACCCGACCGCGCCGAGCACACCGTTGACCTCCGTTCGATGGTCACCGATCTTGAAGAACGTCTTGCCCGGGTTCGGCGTGGTGGGGGAGAGAGGGCGAGGCAACGACACGTGGACCGGGGAAAGATGCTTCCCCGCGACCGTGTCGACTCCCTGCTGGACCCCGGCAGTCCTTTCCTGGAGATCGCACCGCTGGCAGCGGAGGACATGTATGACGGGAAGGTGCCGGGTGCCGGAATCGTCGCCGGGGTCGGACTCGTGGAAGGCCGGCTATGCCTCATCGCAGCGAACGACGCGACCGTGTCAGGGGGTACCTACTACCCGGTGACGGTCAAGAAGCACCTACGTGCCCAGGAGATCGCGGAGGCGAACCGGCTTCCCTGCATCTACCTGGTCGACTCGGGCGGGGCGATGCTGCTCCAGCAGGACGAGGTCTTTCCGGACCGGGACCACTTCGGACGCATCTTCTACAACCAGGCCCGGATGTCCGCTGACGGGATCCCCCAGCTGTCAGCTGTGATGGGGTCGTGCACTGCAGGTGGTGCCTACGTTCCGGCGATTTCCGATGAAGCGGTCATCGTCGACGGTCAGGGGACGATCTTCCTCGCGGGCCCACCGCTGGTCAAGGCGGCGACAGGGGAGGACGTGAGTGCCGAGGACCTCGGCGGCGGTGCCATGCACTCCAGGATCTCCGGAGTCACCGACCATCTCGCCGCGGACGACGCGGACGCCATCCAACGAATCCGCGACATCGTCGCAACCCTTCCGCCGGACGCTCCCGCCGGAACGTCGGACGAACGCGGCACCGCAACGTCCTGCCGGCCACAGACCGACCTCTACGACATTGTGCCGCCGGACCTCAAGACCCCCTACGACGCACGTCAGGTCATTGAAATCCTGACGGACACGGGTTCCGTCCACGAGTTCAAGGCAGAGTACGACGACTCCGTGATCACCTGCTTCGCCAGGATCGAGGGGCACAGGGTCGGGATAATCGCCAACAACGGCGTCATCTTCGGAGACGGGCCGGTGAAGGCGGCCCACTTCATCGAGCTGTGTGAACAACGGGGCACACCGCTGCTGTTCCTCCAGAACACCAGCGGGTTC
>JAKDNC010000501.1 GCA_030452025.1 Nocardioides sp.
GATCACGACCCGACCCTCGGGCTCGGCATCGACGAGGTCACGGATCACGTCGTCGGCGATGACCCCCTCCGGGCTGAAGAGCACTTTCACTCCCCGGGGAGCGTTGACCACGCCGCGGGAAGACGCGGATGCGGCGTCGAAGACCACGGTCGTCTCGGCACCGGTGCGTGCGATCAGCGAGCCGAGTCCGTTGAGCAGGCGGATCCGCTGCGCCTCCAGGGTGGACTCCGGCCAGACCGCCTTGCTGACGTTGTAGCCGTCGATGATCAGCCGCGCTCGCGGCATGGCCAGATACTGCTCCAGCAGCACGGGGCTGGAGGGGCCGAAGGCACCGGCGCTGGACGGGGTCCGACTGCCGGCCAAGGCAACCTCGGCCTCGACCCGGTTGCCCGGGGAACCCGTCACAGCGGGCAGCGCCAACTCGCGGCGCAGTCCTTGGCCCGCCTCGAGCAGCGTGTCGAGCAGGAGGCGGGCCCGCAAGGTGGCCTCATCCCGGCCCGAACGCGCGTCGCGACGGGCGGCGCCCAGCTGCTCGTTGAGCTCCTCGCGCTGCCCACGCAGCCGACGAGCCTCCGCCTCACTGGCCACCTGGGACTTCTCGGCCCGGTCCCGGGCCTGTTCGACCTCCACCCGGGCTGCCTCGGAGGCGGATGAGGCCGCCCGCAGTGAGGCTCGGGCCTCCCCCAGCTTGCGACGCAGGCTGGTGTTCTCCGCCTTGAGCTGCTCGGCCTGCGCCTTGTGGTCCGCGCGCAGGCCACGGTTGGCCTGCTCGGCCGTCTCGAGCTTGCTCTGGAGCCGCTCCACCTCAGCGACGTCCCGCGACGGGGTGGCTTCCTGAAGGCGCTGAACTGCTTCGTCGTACGACGCCTCCCACCCTTCCGGACGCGCGATCCACAGGAGCGCGGCCACGTCGACCGGATCGGCCGCCTCCGGGGCCTCCCCTGCGGTCACCGCCGCGACCAGGACCGGCATCGACACGGCGATCTGGGTGGTGACATGCTCGCGGAACTCCGCGTCGGTCTCGAGGACAGCGGCGATCTGGGACCCGCCCAGCTTCGCGCGACGGGCAGGGGCGAAGGCCGCCACCTTGCGCAGCTGGGGAGGCAGTTTGCTGACCCGGGGCAGGGCATCCGCGGAGAGGACGAGGACACGGGCGCGCACCAGCGCAGGCATCCCGCCCGGTGAGCGCTCCTCGCCCGCGTCGGTCATCTGCTCAGTCCTTAGCCGGGTCCTCGGCAAGGTCGGCGTCGGTGCGAATGATCAACTCGATCGCGTCCGAGCGACCGCACCAGCGGCAGGTCACCGACTCGACCGATTCAGCCCTGAGGTCGGTGCTCTCCACGATCGGCTCGCCAGCCAGGTCGAAGTGCCAGTACTCGTCCGTCTTGCGCGTCCGGGTCACGTCAAAGCGCGTGAGGTTGCCGCACCCGCCACACCGCCAGCGGTTGGTGGTGTCTGGAATCTGTGCGGTCACTGCAGTCTCCTTGGTCGTTGCCGATCGAACTACCCAAGCCTATGGGGCGCGGCTCACCAGGATTGTCGGTGCCCACCTCTAGCGTCTTGGAACATGAGCAGTGGCGTTCAGAGTGTGCCCTCCCGATGGGAGGCGCAACGCAGTTTCGACGAATTGGGTCGGCCCCTGCGCGACGTCACGTTCTGCGTCGTCGACCTCGAGACCACGGGCGGATCCGCGGCAAGTGGCTCGATGATCACCGAGATCGGCGCAGTGAAGGTCCGTGGCGGTGAGATCCTCGGCGAGTTCGCGACCCTGGTGAACCCCCACGACCAGATCCCGCCCTTCATCGCCGTGCTGACCGGGATCACCAACTCCATGGTCGCCGACGCCCCCTCCATCGACTCTGCCCTTCCGTCGTTCCTCGAGTTCGCCCGGGGCTGCGTCCTGGTCGCCCACAATGCTCCCTTCGACATCGGCTTCCTCAAACACTTCGCCGAGCTCCAGCAGCGCCCGTGGCCGAAGTTCGAGGTGGTCGACACCGCCAAGCTGGCACGCCGGGTGATCACCCGCGACGACGCGCCGAACTGCAAGCTGTCCTCCCTCGCCGCCCTCTTCGGCGCCGGGACCACTCCCAACCACAGGGCGCTGGCCGACGCGCGCGCAACCGTCGACGTCCTCCACGGCCTGATGGAGCGGCTCGGCGGTCAGGGCGTGCAGACCCTCGAGGAGCTGACGACCTTCTCCGCCAAGGTCAACGCCGCCCAGCGCCGGAAGCGCCACCTGGCCGAGCCGCTGCCCCATGCGCCCGGCGTCTATCTTTTCTGCGACGACAAGTCCCGGGTTCTCTACATCGGCACCTCCCGCGACCTGCGGACCCGGGTCCGGTCCTACTTCACCGCTTCGGAGACCCGGTCCCGGATCGGTGAGATGGTCGGGATCGCCAGCTCGGTCCAGGGCATCGAGTGCGCCACTGCGCTGGAGGCCCAGGTCCGTGAGCTGCGCTTGATCGCCCAGCACAAGCCCCGCTACAACAAGCGCTCCCGGTTCCCGGAGAAGGTCCACTTCATCAAGCTCACCCGAGAGGCCTGGCCACGGCTCTCCGTGGTCCGCAAGGTGCTCGACGACGACGCCGACTACCTCGGCCCGTTCTCCTCGCGCCGGGCCACCGAGCGATGCCTCGCCGCGCTCCATGAGACCTTCCCGATCCGCCAGTGCTCCGGCCGACTCGCCCTGGAGCCGTCGAGGTCCCCGTGCGCACTCGCCGAGATGGGGCGCTGCCTCTCCCCCTGCGACGGCAGCGTCGACCAGGCGACGTACGCCGCCGTCGTGCACCAACTGCGCGACTCGCTGCTCAACCGCCCCGACGAGGTCGTCGAAACGATCAACGCGCGGATGCAGGGACTTGCCGAGGACGAGCGGTTCGAGGAGGCCAGCGTCCATCGTGACCGGTTGGCGGCTTTCGTGCGAGCAGCCGCCCGGACCCAGCGTCTCTCCGCTCTCTCACGATGTCGCGAGGTGATCGCAGCACGCCGGGAGTCCGACGGCAGATGGACCGTCCACGTGGTCCGCCACGGCCGACTGGCTGCGGCCGGGGTGATCCCACCCGGCGCCGACGCCCACCAGTTCGTCGTCGAGCTGCGCGCCAGCGCGGAGACCGTCCCCGACGCTCCCGGTCCGGTGCCCGCGGCCAGTGCTGAGGAGACCG
>JAKDNC010000502.1 GCA_030452025.1 Nocardioides sp.
GTGTGGGGGGGGGGGGGCGGGGTCGTGGGGGGGGGCGCCCCCCCCCCCCCGCGCCCCCGCCCCCTCCTCTCGGATCCGTGGGTGAGACGGAGCCGTCGATCAGACGCTCAGGCCTTGATCCCGACCTGCGTCCAGTCCGTGGTCTCGAACTGCGTGGCCCCGGTGTTCACCAGGCCCTCCTTGACCGCGAAGATGATCGGCGTCGCGTAGAACGGGATGATGACGAAGGACTCGGCGACGATCGTGGACAGCTCGTTGGCGAGCTCGTGGCGCTCCGTCTCGTCGAAGGCTCCCTTGAGCTTCTCGTTGATCGGGCCGACGCGGTCATCGGCGTACCCGGTGAAGTTCTGCCCGGAATCGATCGGGTAGACCAGGTTCGCCGCCGAGCTCTCCGGGTACGCGGTGCCGACCCACGAGAAGGTCACCATGTCGAAGGAGCCCGGCATGACGTAGTCGGGGAAGTAGCCGTCGGCCGGGACCGTCTGCAGCTCACAGTTGAAGCCGACCTCGTTGAGGTTGGTCTGAACCTGACGAGCACGGTCGGAGTTCGACTTGGTGTCCGCCGGGATGACGACCTTCAGGTCCATCGTCTTGCCGTCCTTGGACCGCTTGTCACCGTCGAGCTCCCAGCCGGCCTCGTCGAGGATCTTGCCCGCTGCCTCCTGGTCGAACTCGAGACCACCGAAGGAGTCCTCGTAGCCCTCCTGACCGGGCATGTAGACGAAGTTGTTCACCAGCACGATCGGTGCTTCGAGCGGGCCCACCACGGCGCGGCCGATGGCATCGCGGTCGATGGCGCGGCCCATCGCCTCACGGACCTTGACGTCCTCGAGCAGGCCGTCGCCGCCCTTGACGTTCATCGTCAGGTGCGTCCACGTCAGGCCGTTGGTGGTCTGGATGGCCGCATCGTCGCGGGTCTTCGCCTGCGAGAGCACGTCACCGGTGCCCACCTCGAGCCAGTCGATCTCGCCGTTGGCGAAGGACTGCGGCTGGGTGTTCTGGTCGACGACCTGGAAGATGAGGCTCTCCAGCTTCGGCGCCCGCCCCCACCAGTGCTCGTTGCGCTCGAGGGTGACGACGCCGCCGGAGGCATCCAGGTTGCCCACCGTGAACGGACCCTTGCCCGGGGTGGGGCCATCGGTGAAACCGGTGTTGAAGGTCTCCGCATCCGCGAACACCGAGGCCGGCGACTCGGGGTGGACCAGGGTGATCCAGTCGATGTACGGGCTGGCGAAGACGATCTCGGCGGAGAACTCGTCATCGGTCTGGGTGATCGACTCGACCTGGTCCCAGCCCACGGTGGAGACGACGAGATAGTCCTCGTCGGTGCCGTTGAGGGCCTTCCACTGGGCGATCAGGTCCTCGACCACGATCGGGTCGCCGTTGTCCCACTTGCCCTCGGGGTTGAACTTCACCGAGACCTTCTGCGGGTCCTCGGAGGTCATCTCCGCGGACTCGACGTAGTCCGGGTTCAACGTCTTCTCGCCCATGTCGGACAGGATGATCTCGGCGCCGTTGCCGCAGGGGTCGGCGATATCGGAGGTATCGGCGTTGTTGCCGTCGACC
Source organism: Nocardioides sp. (assembly GCA_030452025.1). GTDB lineage: Bacteria > Actinomycetota > Actinomycetes > Propionibacteriales > Nocardioidaceae > Nocardioides. The sequence continues at coordinate 1,567 of JAKDNC010000502.1, forward strand.
TGCGAACGGTTCCAGTTGGCCGGGAAGGTGAGGATGGCCTTGCGCAGGGTCCCGCCGTCGGGGACGTCGTCGTAGTCCATGCGCTCCCAGGCGGTGGAGGGGAGCTCCCCCTGCTCCTCGGCGGCCTTGTCGTTCTCCTCCGCAGCCTTCGACTGCTGCTCCTCCTCGCTGGCCTGGCCGCCGCAGGCGGCGAGGGCGGCGGCGGAGCCGACCACGCCGGTTCCGGCGAGGAAAAGACGACGAGTGCTCGTGATCTTCATGGGTTTCTCTCTTCCTGGTGAGATGTGCAGCTCTGCACTGGGTCTTGGGTTCGTGGGGTGGTGGACGGGTACTGCGGTCTGGGGGCGCTGGGACGCGAGATCTCAGTCGCCGGTGGGGGACAGCGTGGAGATGTCGATGTCGTCGAGAAGCCCGATCTGATCGACGTGGTGGCAGGCCACCGTGGACCCGCCGTGCGGGAGAGCGGCCGGGTCCTCCCCGAGGCACTTCGCCTGACGGTCCTCGTCGAGCATCCGGAACAGGGGGCAGCGCGAGGCGAAGTTGCAGCCGGGGATGTCCTCGGTGGGGCTGGGAAGATCACCGGTGAGCAGGATCCGCTGGCGCTCCCGCTCGATCGCCGGATCGGGCACCGGCACCGCGCTCATCAGTGCGCGGGTGTAGGGGTGACGAGGGGACTCGTACACCTCCTGCACGGGTCCGTACTCGACGATCCGTCCCAGGTACATCACCGCGATCTTGTCGGCGATCTCCCGGATGATGGCGAGGTCGTGGGCGACGAAGAGGTAGGACAGCCCCAGGCGGTCGCGCAGATCCTGGAGCAGGTTCATCACACCGGCCTGCACCGACACGTCGAGCGCCGAGACCGGCTCGTCCAGCACCAGCACCTTCGGGTTGGTGATCAGCGAGCGGGCGATGCCGACGCGCTGACGCTGGCCGCCCGAGAACTCGTGCGGATAGCGGTCGGTCATCTCCGGCGCCAGGCCCACCAGCTCGAGCATCTCGATCACGCGCCGGTCCCGCTCCGCGCGGGGGATCCTATGGACCGTCAGCGGTTCGGCGATGATGTCGCCGACCGGCATCCGCGGGTCGACCGCGGCCATCGGGTCCTGGAAGACGATCTGCACGTCCTGACGCATCTCCAGGCGCTCGGCCCTCGAGAGCGTCCCGACGTCCTTCCCGGCCACCTCCAGGTTGCCGCGCTGCGGCGTGACCAGCTCCATGATCTCGAGCGCGGTGGTGGACTTGCCCGATCCGGACTCGCCCACCAGCCCGAGGGTCTCGCCGGGCAGGACCTCGAAGTCCACGCCGTCGACCGCCTTCACGCTGCCCACCACGCGACGGAACACAGAGCCCCTGTACAGCGGGAAGTGGCGCACCAGGTCCGTGGCCCGGACCACCGGGTTCAGGGTGTCCGAGTCCTTGAGCGTGCGCTCTTCGTGCGGGGGACGCGGGAAGATGTCCGACGGCTTCAGGGTCCCGGCGACGATCTCGTCGGCCCGATGGCAGGCGACCTCGCGCCCGTCCCCGAACTCGGCGATCAGCGCGGGCTCGGTGGTGCGGCAGCGGTCCTGCACAGCGGGGCAGCGGTCCGCG
>JAKDNC010000503.1 GCA_030452025.1 Nocardioides sp.
GGCGGTCCGGAGCCGTCAGGACGCCTCAGAGCTCGTGGTCGACCTGCTCGGCGAGTCGGTGATGACCGGAGGGGAGGACGTCGAGATGGCTGTCCACGAGATGCTGTTGACGCGCTGCCTCTCGATCGCTGGCGGCACCACCCAGATCCTGCGGACGGTGGCTGCGGAGCGGATCCTCGGGCTACCCCGCTGAGTCCTCCGACGCAGGTGCCGTGTCGCCGAGCGAGTCGCCGGTGCGGTAGCCGTTCCAGTGCCAGTGCAGGTAACGATCCACGCCCCGCACCGCGTGGTCCGCGCGCACCGAGTGGAAGATGTCGTAGGCGTGCTGGGCGCCGGGGAGCTCCGCGTAGACGACCGAATTCTTCGACACCTCGCGGAGCCGCCCCACGAACAGGCGCGCCTGCTCGACGTCGACGAGGGTGTCGTTCGTCCCGTGCATGACGAAGAAGTCCGGCGCGTCCGGCGTGATCCGCAGGATCGGTGAGGCAGCCTCGAACGCCTCCGGGTCCTCGTCCCAGCGCTTGAACATCACTCGGGGCGCGATGAACCGGTCCCGCAGTCCGACCATCGTCTTGAGGCCCGTCGCACCGGCCAAGTCGTAGACGCCGTACTGGGGCACGGCCACCTGGACGCTGGTGTCGGCCTCCTCGAACCCGGGCTGGTACGCCGGGTCGTTCGGGGTGAGTGCCGCGAGTGCCGTGAGGTGCCCGCCCGCAGATCCGCCGGTGATCGCGATGTAGTCCGGGTCGCCGCCGTAGTCGGTGATGTTCTCGCGGATCCAGGCGATGGCGCGCTTGACGTCGACGATGTGCGCGGGGAAGGCGTTGCGCGGTGAGAGGCGGTAGTTGATCGAGACGCAGACCCAGCCCTTGGCGGTCATCTCGGCGATCAACGGGAGGCCCTGCTGCTGCTTGTCGCCGACCGTCCAGGCGCCGCCGTGCACCTGGAGCAGCACCGGTGCCTTGTCGAGCTGCCTGCCCCGGGGGCGGTAGATGTCGAGCATTCCGCGTCGCCCGGCGTCGGAGTAGGTGATGTTGCGCATCACCTCGAGGTCGGGGCCGACCAGCTTGAACGGGTTGATCAGTGCGCGCCAGTTCGTGGCCAGGTCTGCAGGGGTTGGCTGCTCGTCGAGCCGTTCGACGTAGTCGATGCCGATGCCTTCGGTCAGGGCCTCCTCGACGCCGTCCTTGACCCGGTTGGACTCGCGCAGCATCCAGGCCAGGCCGGCGCTGTTGGCCACGGCGAGGGCGATGCCGAGCTTGCTGCGGCGCTTCGGGGCGAGGTGCGTGAGGGTGTCCGCGGCCGTGAGCGCCAACAGGTGCGGCGAGAGCTCGTTGGTCATCCAGCCCGCGAAGAAAGACGGGATGCCGGCGCGGATCCCGGGGAAGGGGTGCAGGGCGTTGGCGGTGAGTGCAGCGGTCACGATCTGACGGCGTAGGAACGACACACGGCGACCCTATCCAGAACAGAAACTAGAACAAGTTCTACTAGTCGGGTTAGGGTGTCGGCATGGATCGACTCAGTGGCCTCGACGCAAGCTTCCTCTACCTCGAGACGCCGCGGCAGCTGATGCACGTGTGTGGCTTGATCGTGCTCGATCCGTCCACCATGGCGCGGGACTACTCGTTCCAGGCTCTCAAGGACACGATCGCGGACCATGTGTCCGACGTACCGGAGTTCACCCGGCGCCTGCGTCGGGTTCCGCTCGACCTCGACCACCCGGTCTGGGTTCCGGACCAGCATTTCGACATCGACCGCCACGTCCACCGGCTTGCCCTGCCCGCTCCAGGTGGGTACGACGAGCTGGTCGAGGTCTGCGGCCATCTCGCCGGCCAGCCGCTCGACCGCAGCCGGCCGCTGTGGGAGATGTGGGTGATCGAGGGGTATGGCGACTCGGTCGTCGTGTTCTCCAAGATGCACCACGCCACCGTTGACGGCGCCTCGGGTTCCAACCTGATCTCCCACCTGTGCAGCCTGGAGGCGGATGCGGCGCCGCTGGCGCGGAGCGAGAGCGCCGGTGAGCACGCTCGTGCTCCCGGTGGGCTCGAGCTCTTCGGTCGCGGGGTGGTCAGCAACGTCACGAAGCCGTTCACCCTCCCGCGGCTGCTGCAGCCGTCGGCGGCCCTGATCACCAGATCAATCGGCCGCGCCCGCAAGGGGACCGCGATGGCTGCTCCGTTCTCGGCTCCGCGCACTTCCTTCAACGCCACCATCACTGGGCATCGCAGCATCGGGTTCACCGACATCAGCCTTGAGGACATCAAGGAGATCAAGGCCGCCACCGGCGCGACGGTCAACGACATCGTCCTGAGCGTCTCCGGGGGCGCATTGCGGACCTACCTCGAGGAGCGCGGTGAGCTGCCGAGGTCCTCCCTCCTGGCCACGGTCCCGGTTTCTGTGCGCGAGGCCACCCGGCGCACCCACGGCGCGAACAAGGTCTCTGCCCTCTTCGCGCGGCTCAACACCGACATCGAGGATCCCCTCGCGCGCCTCGAGGCGATGAAGGAGAGCAACCGCCACGCCAAGGAGCACCAGAAGGCCATCCCCGCCGATGCGTTGCAGGACTGGGCCGAGTTCGCTGCGCCACGCACCTTCGGTCTGGCTGTCCGGGCCTACGCCGGGCTCCGTCTTGCCGAGAAGCACCCGGTGGTGCACAACCTGGTGATCTCCAACGTCCCCGGCCCGCCGATCCCGCTCTACTTCATGGGGGCGCGGATCGAGGCGCTCCATCCTCTCGGGCCGGTCTTCCACGGCGCCGGCCTCAACGTCACCGTGATGTCCAACAACGGAAACGTGCACGTCGGTGTCATCGCGTGTCGTGAACTGATGCCCGATCCTGATGACCTCGTGCAGCACTTCCCGGGGGAGCTGTCGACGTTGAGGTCAGCTGCGGCATCCGGGCGGTGACGGTCGCGCACGCCTCGACCAGGGTCGGGACGAAGGTCTCGGCCTCCAGCACGCAGGAGGCATGACCGGCCTCGATGTCATGGATCGTTGCGCCCGGTATGCGTCGCGCCAGGTCCAGCTGCCGCTTGAGCGGGATCACCCGGTCCCGGCGCGTGGCGACGATGGCGGTCGGGACGTCGATGCGATTCAGCCACGGACGTGAGTGGTGGCGGCCCCAGGGCGCCCCCGGCG
>JAKDNC010000504.1 GCA_030452025.1 Nocardioides sp.
CACGGATCCGTGGCTGGGAGAGCTTGTCAAGATTTCTGTGTAAGCGATCGGTCCCGTCTCTCGATTTTCGGTGGTTACAGGTGGGGGTTGATGCGGTCGGGGTAGGCGACCGCGAGTTGGGCCAGGGCTTGCTTCCAGTTCGTCACGACCTGGCCCTCGACCAGGCGGGGTAGGGCCTTGCGGTCCTTGGCGGGCTTGCCTTTCTCCTTTGCACGCTGGCGGGCCCTCTTGTCCTCGATGTTGCAGATCGCCAACCACAGCAGCTTGATCACGGCCTCGTCGTTGGGGAAGTGCCCACGGTTCTTGGTGACCTTCCTGAGTTGGTAGTTCAACGACTCGATCGAGTTGGTCGTGTAGATCACCCGCCGCAGCTCTGGTGGGAACTCCAGGAACGGGGTGAACCGCTCCCATGCGGACTGCCACGTCGTCACCGCGTGCGGGTACTTCTTGCCCCAGTCTGAGTCGCGGAAGGTGTCGAACTCGACCAGGGCCTGAGAATGACAAGCCCATTTGGCCCCACTGTGATGGTTTGTTTTGGCCCCACCCTCCGGGTTGGGTGATGTCTGCTCGGCGTGGTCGTCGAGCAGGGGGTCAGCCGGGGGCGCTCTCCTTCCTGGCGCTGGTGCTGCTGGTCAGCCGGTAGGAGGTGGTGCCGGTCTGGATGATGTGGGCGTTGAAGGTCAACCGGTCGACGACGGCGGCGGCCAGGCGGGGGTCGGTGAAGGTGTTGCCCCATTCGCTGAACGGGGCGTTGGAGGCGCAGGCGATGGATGCTCGTTCTTCGCGGGCGGTGATGATCTGGAACAGCAGCTCGGCGCCGCGGGGATCGAGACCGACGTAGCCGACCTCGTCCAGGCACAGCAGGTCCAGGCGGGCGTAGCGGGCCACGACGCGGGAGAGTTGCTTGTCGTCGGCGGCCTCGACGAGCTCGTTGACCAGCGCGGCGGTGGTCACGTACCGCACCCGACGTCCTTGCTCGGCCGCGGCGGTGCCTAGGGCGATGAGCAGGTGGGTCTTGCCGGTGCCGGAGTCTCCGAGCAGCACCAGGGGCTGGCCGGCGTCGATCCAGGACCCGCCGGCCAGGTGCGCCAACGTCGCCGGGGGGAGGTCGGGCAGCCGGGCGGTGTCGAAGTCGGCCAGGCGTTTGGTGCGGGGGAACTTCGCCTCGTTGACTCGTCGCAGCCGGCGGCGGGCGTCTCGTTCGTCGCACTCGGCGGTGAGCATCTCGGCCAGGAAGGCCTTGTGCGTCAGGCGCTGCTTGGCGGCGGCCTCGGCCATCGGGGTGGCTTGGTCGCGGATCGTGGGTAGCTGCAGTGCTTTGGCCGCGGCGTGGACGGCTGCCTCGGCGGCCGGGTCCGACATCGCCGTCAGCGCGGGCACGCTCGCGGTCGTGCCGGCGGGCGTTGTTGCGGTGGTGGGGCTCATGCGGTGGCCTCCTGCAGGTGGGTGTGTGAGCCCGTCAAGAGCTGGTCGTAGCCGGTCAGCGACGGGGCGGATCGTTCGATGCTCGCGGCGGGTGCTGCTGTGGCCGGTAGTGGCACCGGTGCCGGCGTCCGGGGCCGCTGCTCGGTGCGGCGGGCTTCGACGGCGACCACGTCGGGATCGAAAGAGCCGATCGTCAGGGCTGCGGTCATGCCGGCCTCGACCTGAGGGTGGTTCATGGTGCGGTGTAGCAGCAGTACCCCGACCAGGGCGCGGGTACCTGGCCCGTCGCCGAGCCGGGTGCGGGCGGCGTCCCAGAACCGTTGATGCGTGCCGGTGAAGGCCCCGGATGCGCGGGCGGCGACCAGCGCGGTCGCCCCGGCCAGCGCGCCGGGCTTACGCGTCAGGGTCTCCAGGTAGTGGTCCAGGACCAGGTCCTCGCTGCCCTTGTGCAGCGAGCGGGTGTGCTCGGCGACGACCTTGCCGCCGCTACTGGGGTCGATCACCCGCACCGACGTGGCGCCCAGACGAACCTCCAGGCGCCGCCCGGCATAGCGGGCCGGCACCGAGTAGTAGGACTGGCGCACGCACACCCGCGCCTTGGCATCGACCCGGCAGGACAGGGCCGCGGCCACATCGAAGCTCTCACCCGGCAACGAGTGCAGCAGCGGCACCTCCCGGGCGGCGCCCTCGCCGACGGTCTCGGCGCGGGCCCCGATCCGGCGGGCGTCGTCGCGGGCATCGGCCGCGGCCAGCGCCTCGTTCAGTGCCGCCAGGGAGCCCACGTGCGGCACGGGCGTGAGGTGCCGGCGGCGGAAGCGGCCGATCTCTCCTTCGACGCCGCCCTTCTCGTGGGCTCCTTCCTTGCCGGGGATGCAGTAGAAAGAGTCATAGCCGTAGTGGGAGCGCAGCGCGACGAACCGGGGGTTCTCCAGCCGTTCCCGGCCCAGGGCGACGCGGATGACCGCGGGTTTGAGGTTGTCGTAGCGGATCATCCCGGTTGGCACCCCTCCCAGGGCGGCGAAGGCGCGCACGTGCCCGTCCAGGAAGGACTCCTGGGACTGGTTGGCGTAGGCGATGTGCACTGCCTTGCCTGAGTGCGACAGGCGCAGGCAGAACATCCACAACCGCATCACCGTGCCGGCGATGACGGCCTGGAACTCGCCGAAGTCGACCTCGGCCTCTTCGGCAGGCAGGTGGGTCTGGGGCACCATCACCTGCGCCCGCGTCCCGGCGATCTCCACCCGCAGCGCGGCGACCAACGCCCGCACACTGGACTCGGCCACCTCGGCTCCTTCCTCCTCCAACAGCCGCTGCCAGATCCGGCGAGCGGTGTGTCGCTGCTTCTTCGGCGCGTCCAGATCCTCGGTCAACCAGCGGCGGATCGTGGCCTCATGACCGCCCAGCACCGGCGCCGCCCGCTCGGGGACCTTCCTGATTGGTGGGACCGCGTCAACCAACGCCGCGCGCACCGTGCGCCGGTGAACCTTGTGCCGCTCTGCGAGCGCACGAATCGACAGCCCTTCATCGCGTGCGTCTCGTCGGATACGTTCGAACTGCTCCACTCTCGATCTCTCCTTCAACCCCATGGCCTCTCGTACTCGTCTTGGCGGACGAGACGGAACCTACGGGTTCTGGTCGGGTCGAGGGTGGGGCCATTTCAAGCCATCACTACGCCCCCAAGTGGGGCCACTTCAGACTGGCACATTCA
>JAKDNC010000505.1 GCA_030452025.1 Nocardioides sp.
GATGCACAGCAGGGCTCGACCGTCCGCTAGGGAGGCGATCCGGGGTGCCAGTGCTTCGGCCATCGTGTTCACGGCGTTGGCGCCCATGGCGTCGCGAACGTCCACGACGAGATGTACGACCAGGTGGTCCCCGACAGACGTCTCGACGACTCGTGCGGTGATGTCACGCACTCCACCACCGAAGGAGACCAACGCCGGATCCTGGTCGTCACCTGCGGCCATCAGCTCCTCACGGGCAGCGAGCACCCGGAGCCGCGCGCCGTGGGGATCTGCGAGGTCGATCACCTGGATCTGGGCCTGCATCAGGGCCGCGCTGCTGGAGGTGTGGAAGCCGCCCGTGGCTCGGGCGATCCGTGCAGCGTTGCTTGCTGCTGCGATGACTGAGGGCTCCTCGGTGGCCATCGGCACCAGCAGCTCGACGCCGTTGATGATGAAGTTCGTGGCGACCCCGAGGGGGATCCCGAACAGGCCGACCACGTTCTCGATCATCTGATCGGCTTGCTCGATGCCGAGGCCGTTGTCGGTGGTGACGGCGTCGAGAGCGCCATCGGGGAGGCCGGCCGCCTCGGTCACGACGCCGCGCCGCTCGGCCGGGTCCACGTTGCGGAAGTCCTTCAACCTGCTGGTCCTGCCCACGCGCTGCTCCCTGGTGATGTGTGCCGTGCGCCGTGCGGCGTGACGGACTTCGAGCCTCAGCGGGATTCTGCTGGGGCGTGGTCAGCCTAGGGAGTGCGTGACGCAGAACACATGTGTCGATCATCCACAAATCCCGCATCCCGGGTGTGGGGAGGATCTATCTGAACTCCGCCAGAGCATGCATCCGGACCGCCACCGAGACCCGGAAGAGTGGATCCGGCTCGCGCCAGTCGCCGCCGAGCAGCGTGGTGATCCGCTCCAGTCGCTGGAGGACGGTGTTGACGTGCACGTGCAGCTGGCGGGCCGTCCGGGTCGGACTGGCGTGGGAGTCGATGAACGCGCCAAGGGTGGCGACCAGGTCCCCGCCACGCTGCTCGTCCCACTGCACGACCGGTCCGATCACGGCGTCGACGAATTCCGGGAGCTCGCTGTCGCCAGTGCCGAACATCGCCAGATAGGGCTTGTAGGCGAGCGCGTCGACCACGTCGTCCTTCCGGCCCAGGCTCTCGACCAGACCGGCGCAGCGACGCGCGGTCTCGAACGACCCGGGCAGGTCCTCGATGGCTCGCACCGGTGGTCCTGCGACGGCGAGGACCGGGGACTCCGGACTCCTCTTCAGCCGTAGGCGCGTCTCACGGGCGACCTCGACGGCCCGTGTCCTGGTGGACAGCGCCACGAGGAGTTCGTCCTCCTCACCGGCCAGGGTGGTCGCGCCCATCTGCCGGAGCGCGTCCAGGGCGGGGCGCCGTACATCGGCAGGTACGACGATCACCGTCACTGACCGCACCTGGTCAAGATGGACCCCGCGGGCGCGCGCCCGGACAGAGACCGCCTCGTTGTTCGGCGTGCGCGGGTTGAGCACATCGGTCACCAGCTCGTCGCTGACTCTGTTCTCGGCATCGATGATGGCGTCCTGCTTGAGAGTCACCAGTGCCATGATCTGCGCCGCGCGCTCAACGGTGCGACGCTCCACCGCTCCGAAGTCGAGCTGGCCCGGCCCCATCAGGAGCGCACCGAGCACGGCATCCTCCGAGACGACGGCGACCGCGAAGTCACACTCGTTCTCCGCCGAGACCGGGACACACTGGCCGGAGTGACGGCTCCGGTCGATGGCGTCCAGCACGGCCTGGGAGAAGTCCCCGGGTGCACCGGTGGGCGCCAGGTCCTGACCCGGAACGTTCCCCGGCGCGGGGGCATCGGCAACGGCGGCGTGATCACGGTCAAGGATGATCACGCGACGGCCGAGGGCGCTGCTCAAGGTCGCCGCGATCTCCTGTGCCGATCCGCCGCGAACCACGACCGACGTGAGATCCTCGTGCACTCGGGTGGCCCGCTCCATCGCGGCGATGTTCTCCGAGAGGACATCGGTGGCCTCGCGGGCCTCCTCGGCCGCTGAACGGGCCGTCTCGAGAAGTCGAGCAGTCTGCAGCACGATCGCCGCGTGGTCGGCGAAGGCGCCCAGGAGTGCGATCTCGTCCGGGCTGAATTCGTAGGTGGTCCGGTTGGCGGCGAAGAGGGCACCGAGCACTTCGGCGCCCGCCAGCAGGGGAACACCGAGCAAGGACACCAGGCCTTCGGCTGCGACGGCGTCGTCGACGCCGGCCTCGTGCGGGATCTCGTAGGTCTTGGCGTAGGTCGATGTCCACTGCGGGGTTCGGTGCTTGACGATCTTGCTGGCCAGACCCATGCCCACGGGGACCAGAAGGTCGCGCAACTCCGGCGCGACGACTCCCGAGGTGGTGCGGACCTTGAGGGCGTCGTCGTGGTGCTCGGTCAGGTAGGCCACATCGGCACCCATCAGTCCCCGGGCGCGGTCCACGATCCGGTCCAGCAGCTCGTCCACGTCGCGCAGCTCGGCCAGCTCGCGGACGCCGGAGAGGATGGCGGAGAGCTCCTGTTCGCGGCGTCTCCACCGCCAGAACGATCCACGCACCTGCTCTGCCTGTGTCTCGAGGCGGATCCTCGCCTCGTGGCTGATCGACTCCGGGGCCAGCGCCGAGTGGATGCTCGACGTCGCGACGTGGTCGGAGACGATCAGGTCCAGCACCTTCGTCACAGCGTCCAGCGACACGGTGGCGCGGGGTGCGGGTTCAGGTTCCATGGCGTGGGCAGCGTACTCCCGAGCGCACCGGGCGATGGGTCAGCGGACCAGATCAGAAGGTGTGCTCCTGCGCCGGGAACGTCCCGGCCTTGACATCGGTGGCGTACTCCTGGGCCGCAGAGAGGAGTACGCCGTGCAGGTCGGCGTACTGCTTGACGAAACGGGCCATCTTGCCGGTGCGGAGCCCGAAGGCGTCCTGCCACACGAGCACCTGGCCGTCACAGCCGTTGCCGGCGCCGATTCCGATCGTGGCGATCTCGAGCTCCTGGGTGACCTCGCTGGCGACGTCTCCGGGGACCATCTCCATGACGACGGCGAAAGCGCCGGCCTCCTGCACCGCGCGGGCGTCACGGAGCAGGCGCCCGGACGCGTCGCCGCGGCCCTGCACCCGGTA
>JAKDNC010000506.1 GCA_030452025.1 Nocardioides sp.
TGCGGCAGACCAGGTCGTCGGGGCGTTCGTCCATGCGCGGCGCCGACCAACGCCAGACCGCTGGCTTTCCGTCGCCGAAGACCGGAAGGATCTCGTGTGCTCCGTCGAACGGAGCCGTGGCCACCCGTCCGGAGACCGGGTCGCCCCACACCGGGAAGTGGAGGGTGCGTGCAGTCACGGGGTTGAACTTCTTGTTGGTGTTGCGCAGCGGCAGATGCCGAAACCGGCGGCCGTCCTCGTGCAGCTGCGGGAAGTCGGCCGGGTTCACCGTGTGCGGCGACGTCGGGTCGAGCACGCACGTGTCGACGTTGCCGGCGTAGACGAGGAGGTACTCGTGGGAGGTCGCGAAGAACGAGCCGAGCTGGCGCCCCTTGGGGTTCAGATTGACCACGACCTGCGCGATGAAGTTCCGCTCCCCGTACACCTCGTCCATCAGCAGCCGCAGGTGCGCTGCCTCGTTGTCATCGATCGAGACGAACACGGCTCCTCCGGACGAAAGCAGTTCGCGCGCGGCCTCGAGGCGGGGGCGCATCATTGCCGTCCAGGTCCGGTGCCGGTCCCGCCCGACGCCGTGCTTGTCGACGTAGGCGAACTCGTTGCCCGTGTTGTAGGGCGGGTCGATGTACACGACGTCGACACTGCCGGAGGGGAGCAGCGGGAGCACGTCGAGGTTGTCACCCTCGATGAAGACCGTCCGGGCATCCGGGTCGTTCCCGGGATCGGGTGTCAGCCCGGGATGCGGATCAGTCACGCTTCTTCAGCGCCCGGGGCAGCCGATCCCGCACTCCGGCCACCTTCGCACCCTTTGGCTCGGGGCGGTGCGGGCGCTCGCGCCGGCCGAGGTCGGTGTGCGCGATCAACACGTCCAGCCGACGTTCCTGCGGCGGGTAGGCCGCGACTGGCAGCTCGCCGGAGAAGACGACGTACGCCGTGATCCCCTCGGGCGCGACCTTGAGGATCGAGCCGTCGATGATCGTGGCGGCGTGGGCGAGTGCCTTGCGGCGCGCGGTCATGGTCCTCGCGCGGCGGGCCGCCGACTCGGCGGCCTGCTTCCCGCCCTTGTCCCAGGCAATCTTCGCCTGGGGGCCGTACTTCGCGGCGACCTTGGCTCCTGCGCCGATCACCACCACGGCAGTCCTGACCTTCCCCATCAGAGCGCCCTCCCAGTTCGACGACCCGGTCATCATGGCAGGTACGACGTTACCCGCCCCGGTGTCAGCCGTTCGACTTCTTCGGGTCGGCCTCACCGCGGTGAAGTCACCCACAGACCAGGCGCCGTCGACGCGAACGAGCCGTACGACGTGGCGCTGGTTGCCGCCCCGGAACACCTCCGCCTGGCTCCCGGCGTCCTTGTGGACTGCCCCGGGAGTGCGGTTGACCTCGAGCCGGACGACGGCGCCGGTGACCTCGCCCCCACTGGCGCCGGGCGGGCGGAGCGTCGCCGGTGAGCTGAGCACCTTCCACCCCTCACTGGTCAGGACCCGCCGCCCGCGTAGAGCCCGTCGATCCCGTCGGCGAAGTCCACGCAGGCGGCGCAGCCGACTCCTGGGACGATCCCGACGGGTCGCCCTCCTTCTGCGAATGCCCCTCGCCACCGGAGCAGGCGGTGAGGACACACAGTGAGACACAGGCCGCAGCCGCAAGGTCGCGCCGTAGGCTCGGGAAGTGGAGGCGGTCGAACACGGGCGCCACCGTACTTTCCCGGCAGGGACGGCATCGGACCGATCCGATCGGTCTCAGGTCGTGGCCCACCACTTGTTGAAATGCACCACATTCATAGACTTCGGCGAACTCCCGCCACTGAGAGGAACGCTTGTGAGCCACCGTCCCGAAACCCTCGCCGTTCACGCCGGCCAGGAGGAGGCCGACCCGGCCACCAACGCGCGTGCGGTGCCGATCTACCAGACGACGTCCTACGTCTTCAACGACACCGAGCACGCCGCCAACCTGTTCTCCCTCGCCGAGCCCGGGAACATCTACACCCGGATCATGAACCCGACCCAAGACGTCTTCGAGCAGCGGATCACCCAGCTCGAGGGCGGCGTCGGGGCCCTGGCCGTCGCCTCCGGATCGACCGCGACGACGTACGCCGTCATGACTCTCGCCAGTGCCGGTGACAACATCGTTGCCCTGTCGACGCTCTATGGCGGCACCTACGCGCTCTTCGCGCACACGCTCCCCCAGTTCGGCATCGAGGTCCGCTTCGTCGACCCCGAGGACCCAGCGGCCTTGGCCGCACAGGTCGACGACCGGACGCGACTGGTCTTCGGTGAGACCCTGGGTAACCCCAAGATCAACGTGGTCGACGTCAAGGCTTGGGCCGATGCTGCCCACGCTCAGGGTCTGCCCTTGATCATGGACAACACGGCACCCACACCGTTCCTCTGCCGTCCTTTCGACCTGGGCGCCGACATCGTCGTGCACGCGGCGACGAAGTACATCGGTGGCCACGGCACCTCCATCGGCGGTGTCATCGTCGACTCCGGAAAGTTCGACTGGAACGCGAACAAGGAGCGCTTCGCCAACCTGACCGGTCCGGACAGTGCCTATCACGACGTGATCTGGACCGAGGCTGCTGGCGAGCTGGCCTACATCATCCGTGCCCGCACTGTCCTGCTGCGTAACACCGGCGGCGCGATCGCTCCGTTCAACTCGTTCCTCTTCATCCAGGGTCTCGAGACGCTGCCGCTGCGGATGGAGCGGCACAGCGAGAACGCGCTCAAGGTCGCGGAGTGGCTCCAGGGCCACGAGGCTGTGGAATGGGTGAGCTATCCGGGTCTCCCCGACAGCCCCTACAAATCGATCGCCGACCGCACCTTCACCGGCCGGGGATACGGCGGCCTGATCAGCTTCGGGCTGAAGTCCGGTCGCGACGGCGGCAGGAAGTTCGTCGAATCACTGGACCTGTTCAGCCACCTGGCCAACATCGGGGACACAAAGTCGCTGGCGATCCACAACGCGACCACCACCCACTCCCAGCTTGAGCCCGAAGAGCTCAAGGCGGCGGGTGTGCCCCAGGAGATGGTCCGCCTCTCGATCGGCATCGAGCACGTCGACGACATCATCGCGGACCTGGACTCGGCCCAGACCAACAAGCGCGTACCGAAGGCCCCATCCCCCCCACCCAA
>JAKDNC010000507.1 GCA_030452025.1 Nocardioides sp.
GCCAAGCCAGCCAAGCCGCAGCCAATCCTCAAGCCGGGGCAGAAGGGCGAGAAGGTCCGCGAGCTCCAGCACCGCCTCTTCCAGATCGCCTGGCTGCCGGAGAAGACAACCGGGACCTACGACGCCTCGACGCGCGAAGCGGTCTCGGGCTTCCAGGAGAAGCGGGGCTTCAAGGCGACCGGCGTCGTCGACCCCAGGACCTGGGCACGGCTGCACAAGATGACCAAGGCCCCGACCCACGACGAGAAGTTCAACATCCTCAAACCCGGACCGTCCCTCCTCGGGACCGGCGACGAGGGCGACGACGTTCGCGACCTGCAGGCGCGACTCAAGCAGATCGCGTGGCTCTCCGGGCGCGTGACCGGGACCTACGACGACGTGACGACCGAGGCGGTCAGGGGTTTCCAGGCCAAGCGCGAGATCCCGGTGACCGGCGACGTCGACCAGCGCACGATGGATCGGCTCCTCGCCATGACCTCGGCTCCGACCGAGGACGAGAAGAACAACGTCACACCGCCCTCGGGCAGCACCGAGGCCGCGCTCGACCCGCGGTGCACGACCGGTCGCGTGTTGTGCATCGACAAGTCCAGCCAGACGGTGCGCTGGGTGATCGACGGCAAGGTGCAGTCCACCTACGAGGTGCGTTTCGGCTCCGACGAGCACCCGACCCGGGAGGGCAGCTTCTCGGTGACGATGAAGTCACGCGACCACGTGTCATCGATCTACGACACGTCGATGCCCCTGGCGATGTTCTTCTCGGGCGGTCAGGCGGTGCACTACTCGCCCGACTTCGCAGCCAACGGCTACAACGGCGCATCACACGGATGCGTGAACGTGCGCGACCACGAGGGCATCGCCTGGCTCTTCGACCAGGTCAACGTCGGCGACAAGGTGATCGTCTACTGGTCCTGAGCGTAGGCTGATCCCTCGTGACCACCAGTGCGCCCACCGACGAGCCCTTCGTTGTCCGCAGTGTCGCCCTGGATCTCCCGGTGCAGAACCTGCTCGATCTCCTGCCCACCGACGACCCCGTCACCTGGCTGCGCCGCGACGAGGGGCTGATCGGCTGGGGCGTCGCCGCCGAGATCCGGACCTCGGGGCCGACGCGCTTCTCCGACGCCGCGAAATGGTGGACCGAGCTGGTCTCGCGGCTCGAGATCCACGACGAGGTCGGCGAGCCGGGCAGCGGCCCGGTCTGCTTCGGCAGCTTCGCCTTTGCCGATGAGCCCGGCGATTCGGTGCTGGTCCTCCCCCGTGTCGTCCTCGGACGCCGCGGTGACCGGACCTGGCTGACCACCGTCGACATCGAGGCGCCTGCCCTCGAACCCACCGAGGCTCCCAAGGCGCCAGTGGTCAGCTTCACCGACGGCTCCCGCAACAGCGAGGAGTGGATGTCGGTCGTGGCCGACGCCGTGCGCCGCATCAACGCAGGCGACCTCGAGAAGGTCGTGCTCGCACGAGACCTGATCGCCACGTCCGAGGAGCCGGTCGACATCCGCTGGCCGTTGCGTCGCCTCGCCGCGTCGTACCCGATGTGCTGGACCTTCCACGTCGACGGCATGTTCGGCGCCACCCCGGAGATGCTGGTGCGCCGCGAACGCGGCCTGGTCACCTCCCGCGTCCTGGCCGGGACCATCCGTCGCACTGGTGACGACGAGCGTGACCTGGCGCTGGCCGCCACCCTGGCGCGGTCCTCGAAGGACCTCGAGGAGCACGAGTACGCCGTCCGCTCGGTCGCCGAGGCCCTCGAACCGCACTGCTCGAGCATGAACCTGCCCGACTCGCCGTTCGTGCTGCACCTGCCGAACGTGATGCACCTGGCCACCGACGTGGCCGGCGTGGTCCACGACGCGCAGCGCCCGGCCGACCACGACTCGTCGCTGCGACTCGCTGCGGCACTCCACCCATCGGCCGCCGTGGGCGGGACCCCGAGGCCCGAGGCGGTCGACCTGATCGCCAAGATCGAGGGCATGGGCCGCGACCGGTACGCCGGCCCGGTCGGCTGGATGGACGCCGACGGCGACGGCGAGTGGGGCATCGCGCTGCGCTCGGGGGTGGTGGACGCAGCGACGGTCCGACTCTTCGCCGGATGCGGGATCGTCGGCGACTCCGACCCCGAGGCCGAGCTCGCCGAGGCACAGGCGAAGTTCGTGCCGATGCGCGACGCGCTCTCCAGCTAGCCTCCCGGGTCCGGCTGATAGGTCACGAGCAGCAGCCGGTGTGGCGCGCATCGTGGTGCAACCGCCGCGCGGCAAGACCCTGGTCAACTTCGAGACCATCCTCGGGACCGAGGCCGAGGAGTTCACGGAGTCGCTCCAGACGAGCGAGGCGGGCATCGCCTACGAGAGGGGGCGTCCGATGAGTGACTACGCCTCCCACTCCTACGAGCTGGCCGACGCCGTCCACCCCCGAGTCGACGTGACGTGAACGGCGACGTTCCGCGTGGGCGGGGAGCGTGGCAACCCGTGACGGGTTCGGTCAAGCAGGGAACACCCACCGACCTGAAAGTGGTGGAGGGCAAACCCGTCTTGGTGAACGAATATTGAGAATATGCCCTTTGAACTGTGCAAATAGTCCTGTGGATATCTCTTTTCGATCTGGTGTTCGATCAAGAATCGGCGTAGAATGTAGCCATGTCAACCACCTTCCAGGCTCCCAGCAGCGAGACCAAGGTCGCAGTCGCCGAGCGGGTGCGTGGACTCCGGAGGACGCGTGACGACGCGGATCGCGAGATCCTCTTCCAGGCCACTGTCTGGGCCGACATGCATCCTCCGGAGGATGGCAGCATCAACTACGCCGATCCGACCCTCGCGCCCGGGGAGCGGATCTCGCGTCCCGACGTCGGCTACGACGCCGGCGCCGGCCTGGCCGCCGCGTTGGGGATCCGCAGCGAGTCCGGTGAGGACCTCATTGAAGAGGCCCTCGAGGTTCGTCACCGCCTCCCGCGGGTCTGGGCGCGGGCGCTCGCGGGCGAGATCGAGGCATGGCGAGCCCGCCGCATCGCCCAACAGACCCTCCACTACCCCGACGACGTCGTGACGGAGATCGACAAGAAGGTCGCCGATCTCGCCCACCGAGTTGGCGTCATCACCCTCGACCGTCTCATCGACGCGGCCATGATGC
>JAKDNC010000508.1 GCA_030452025.1 Nocardioides sp.
CACAACGCAGCGACCGGCCGGACCAAGTGGCCCGACCGGTCGTTGACACAACGGATGTTGCTGAGCTTCAGCCCTCGTCCTCGCCGAGGATGGAGCGCAGGCGCTTGGGACCCTGGGGCGAGGTCTCCTCCGACCCGGCGGGAGTCGCTCCGACCTCTTCCTGGCCGTTCAGCGCCTCGAGCTGCTGGCTGAAGTAGCTCTTCAGGCGGGAGCGGTACTCACGCTCGAACGACCGCAGGTTCTCGACGTCGAGGTTGAGCTTGTCGCGCTCCGTCTCGAGGTCACCGAACATCTGCTGGCGGCGCTCGGCGGTCTCCGAGTCGAGCATCTTCGAGCGGGTCCGGGCGTCGGACTCAAGACGATCGGACTTCGTCTTGGCTTCCGACTCGAGACGCTCGGCCTTGGTCCGGGCCTCGCCGACGATCTTGTCGGCTTCGTTCTTGGCCTCTTCGACGAGCTCGTCCGCGTTGCGCGTGGCGATCTCGAGCAGACGGGCCGCAGCGTTGGACGCCTGGGCCACGGTCTCGACCCGGATGGTCTCCGGGGCGGCTGTCGCGGTGGCGGGTGCGGCAGCGGCAGCCACGACTGGCTCCGGGGCCGACTCGGGCTCGGGAGTCGGCTCCGGCTCCGGCGTCGGCTCCGGCGCAGGGGCCGGGGTCGCCGCGGGGGTCGCCACCGACTGCGTGTCGGCAACGGGCGCTCCCGACTGAGCTGCGGACAACTTGGACCGCAGGTCGTCGTTCTCCTTGGTGAGACGCGCCAGCTCGGCTTCAACCTCATCGAGGAACTGGTCGACCTCACCCATGTCGTAGCCCTCGCGGAGCCGGACCGGAGTAAAGCGCTTGTTGCTCACGTCCTCAGGCGTCAGCGGCATGACCTCACCCATTCGTTTGTCGTCAGCGGAAAGTTCTGTTTGTCGAACAATAGCGTTACTCCCGAATGCACAGTTTACGCACTGCGGGAGGCACCAGTCACACCCGCCACATCAGATGGCGAGAAGCGTTGCCTGGTTCACCTTCATCAGAAGGTACGTGCCCACCAGCACGATCAGGAAACTGAGGTCCAGGGCGATATTGCCCAAGCGCAGCGGAGGGATCCATCTGCGGAGCAACTTGATGGGCGGATCGGTGATCGAATACACGAGCTCCAGGAGCACGAGAAGGGGACCCGAAGGGGACCACGACCGGGCGAAGACCTGCACCCAGTCGAAGACGAAGCGGATCCAGAGCAGGACGAGGAACATCCAAAGGACGCCCTCGATGAATTGGCCAACGATGTGCACGCGTGATGTCAGCTCTGGTTGAAGAAGCCGCCCTCGGCGATGCGTTCCTTGTCCTCCGCGGCGACCGTGACGTTGGGCGGGGACAGCAGGAACACCTTGCTCGTCACACGTTCGATGGTTCCGCGTGTGGCGAAGACAAGACCGGCGGCGAAGTCGACGAGCCGTTTGGCGTCATTGTCGTCCATCTCGGACAGGTTCATGATCACCGGCACACCGTCACGGAAGTTCTCACCGATGATGCGGGCCTCGTTGTAGGTGCGTGGGTGAAGGGTGGTGATCCGGGACAACTCTGCGACTACTCCTGTTTCGGGGACCGCCGTAGGGCGGCGGCGCTCTGAAATGTTGGCCACCGGCGCCGGACCGGCCTGGTCACGGGCCGGCACAGCCGACTCCTCGGCGTACTCGTCGTAGCCCTCTTCGTCGGGGTACCGGCCGGTGTCCTCGAGCAGGCCGAGGTACTCACCGATCTTGCGCATCGCGCCGCTCATGAGTGTTTCCTCCGGAACTCCTGCGCTCCTGGCTCGGAGCGCGTCTGTGTGTTTGACACTACTTGATCAGTGGGCGCTCACCGAGCACCGCACGGCCTATCCGAACGTGTGTCGCGCCATGGGAAATTGCACTTTCCAGATCGCCACTCATCCCGGCCGACAGCACGGTGGCATCCGGGTGCTCGGCCAGGAACCGCTCCCGGATCTCCACCAACGATGCGAACGAGCGGTCCGGCTCCTGGCCGAGGGGCGCGACGGCCATCAGGCCGCGCAACGCAAGGTGGTCATGGTCGGCCACCCGCGCCGCCAGCGCAGCCAGGTCCTCGGGATGTACGCCGGCCCGCTGGCCACCCGCCTCGGGCGGGTCGAGGCTCACCTGGAGCAGACAGTCGAGTCGTCGACCACGCTGCTCAGCACCGCGTCCCAGCCCGTTGACCAGTTTCAACCTGTCCACGGACTCGACCAGGTCGGCGTACGACGCGACGGCCGCGGCCTTGTTGGACTGCAGAGCGCCGATGTAGTGCCAGCGCAGGACGAGGTCCTCGCAGACGGCTGCCTTGTCAACGGCTTCCTGGTGACGGTTCTCCCCCACGTCGACCACGCCCAGGTCAGCGAGCAGACGAACGTCGGAGGCCGGGAAAAACTTGGTGACCACGGTCAACGTCACCTCCCCGGCGCCACGCCCGGCCGCATGCACCGCGGAATCGATTCTGGCGCGCACGGAAGCGAGGTTGGCCTCGAGCCCTGTCCGGCGGGCCTCTCGGGCGTCATGGTCGGTCATGGGCGGATCCTGATCAGGCCGCCGAGTCGTCCGGCCCCTGTGCCCTCGCGGCGATAGGACCACAGGTCCTGATCCTCCATGGTGCACCGGTCGATCTCGTTGATGCGCACTCCCCCGGCGACGAGCTGGGCGCGAACTCCCGCACCGATGTCGACCGCGGGCGTCCCCCACGACGTCTCGGCGTAGGCCTCGGGGACGACGCGGGAGACATCGGCGCGCATTCCCTCGGGCACCTCATAGCAACCGCCGCAAACGTGCGGTCCGAGCCACGCCACAATGTCCTCGGCGCCGAGTTCGCGCATCGCTGCGACGGCACGGGGCACCACGCCGGCCACTAGGCCCGGGCGACCGGAGTGGACGGCCCCAATCACCCCGCGTCCCGGATCGGCAAGCAACAAAGGGACGCAATCGGCGGCCCGCACCAGCAGCGTGACCCCGGCTTCTCGCGTGATGATGCCGTCGGCGACGATCTCGCTGCCGTCGTGGGCGGCGTCGAGCACGTGCACGTCGCTGCCGTGGACCTGTCGCATCCCGACGACGCGCTTCTCCTGCGACTCGTTGCCCGACCC
>JAKDNC010000509.1 GCA_030452025.1 Nocardioides sp.
GCCACGTCGTTGTTGCTCGTGGGGTGCCTCGCGGACGCCGCCGAAAGTGTGCCCGACGCTGCGGAGTATTCGGAGCAGATACAGGTCGTAGTCCTCGACACGCCACGGTTGTCCTCGGCCGACAACTTCCGGGACGTGGCCGGCGTCGACCGGGCCTACGCCGCGACAGGCGGTCACCTGAAACCTGAGTCGGTCTACCGGTCGAATGCCCTGGACATCACTGACGCGGACCTCGACACCGTGGAGGATCTCGGGATCTCCACCGTGATCGACCTGCGCACCGACAGTGAGATCGAGGAACATCCTGACCGTGTTCCCGCCGGGGCAGACTACGTTCACATCGACATCGTGGGGGGAGGCAGCACCGCAGCGAATCCTACCGAGGAATTCTCGGTCGATTCTCCCGACGACGCAGCGACGATGCTCGGCGACCTCAACCGCAACTTCGTCACCGACGAGGGTATGAGGGCCCAACTCGCACAGGTCATCACCGCCGTCATTGACGCCGACGGCCCGGTTGTCTTCCACTGCACCGCCGGCAAGGACCGGGCGGGGTGGACGAGTGCCGTCCTGCAACTTGCCGCGGGCGTGAGCGAACGCGACGTTATGGACAACTATCTGGCGACGAACGACTACTCGAGCGAGCGGATCGCCGCCACCACCGAGCAGATTCGGACGAGTCAAGGGGATGAGGCGGCGGAGGCCTACGGGGTACTGCTCGGCGTGCAGGAGGGCTTTCTGCGGTCCGGGCTGGACGCGATGAAGGAGTTCTACGGCGACGTGGACACCTACCTCGTCGACGGGTTGGGACTCGAGGTGTCCGCCGTCCTTGCGCTGAAGGACAAGCTCGTGGAGGCGTGAGGCTCCCCGGCCGAGCCACCGGTGGCATCGGCGTGGTTGACTCGGGGACATGATCAACGATGCTGACGCACGCTACGTCGACTTCGTCTCGGTGGCCACCGAGGGCCTCGACAAGTACGACATCGCGTTGGACACCCTCGACGACACCACCGTTAACGCCACGCCGGTGCCCGGTACGGTGAACTCGGCCTTCGCCCTGGCCACGCACGTCCACGGCATGGCGCGCTTCTGGGGTGGCGCCTTCATCGGGGGAGAGGAGATCTCCCGTGACCGCGAAGCCGAGTTCCGGGCGATGGGGACCGTGGCCGAGGCACACGCGCTGATCGCCGAGACCCGGGCGAGCCTGCCCGGCTGGGCACGCATTGCCCTCACCGAGGGGATCCGCAACCGGCAGGCACAGGGGACGGCGCGCCGGGACTACACCGAGGCGACGCCCGGCTGGGTCCTCGAGCACATCCTCCACGAGCTCGCGCAGCACCTCGGTCACCTCGAGGTCTGCCGGGAGGTGGTGGCGACCCGGTGACGACGGCGGTCAATGGGGGCTGACCGCTACTCCTGGTTCTGCGGCGGCATCGCGGTGATCGACGGGTGGTCGGTGCCGGTGGGGCCTATGCTGTCCGCCCCGCCGGGGGAGCCGATCTCATCGAAGAACGCGGCGTTGTAGTCGATGTAGTCCTCCCACTCGTCCGGCAGGTCGTCTTCGTAGAAGATCGCCTCGACCGGGCAGACCGGCTCACACGCTCCGCAGTCGATGCACTCGTCCGGGTGGATGTACAACGTGCGTTTTCCCTCGTAGATGCAGTCGACCGGGCACTCCTCGACACATGCCCGGTCCATCACGTCCACGCAGGGTTGTGCGATGACGTAGGTCATACGTCAGTTCTTGGCGGCGGCGAAGCGCTCGGCGACGTCGTCCCAGTTGAACACGTTCCAGACAGCCTTGACGTAGTCCGGCTTGACGTTCTTGTACTGCAGGTAGAAGGCGTGCTCCCACATGTCGAGCATCAGCAGCGGGGTGAGGTTGATCGAGGTGTTGCCCTGCTGGTCGGTGAGCTGCTCGACGACGAGGCGTCCGGCGATGTGGTCGTAACCCAGCACGGCCCAGCCGGAGCCGTAGAGGCCCAGGGCGGCCGAGGAGAACTGGTCCTTGAACTTGTCGAAGGAGCCGAAGTCGCGGGTGATGGCCTCGGCCAGTTCACCGGTGGGCTCGCCGCCGCCGTTGGGGGAGAGGTTCTTCCAGAAGATGGAGTGGTTGGTGTGGCCACCCAGGTTGAACGCGAGGTTCTTCGACAGCGCGCGGATCTGGTCGGGGTTGGTGCCTTCCTCGCGGGCCTTCTCGAGGGCCTCGAGGGCGGTGTTGGCGCCGGCGACGTAGGTCGCGTGGTGCTTGTCGTGGTGCAGCTGCATGATCTCGGCGGAGATGTGCGGCTCGAGGGCGTCGTAGTCGTAGGGCAGGTCGGGAAGCTCGTAGACAGCCATGGTTGAAGATCCTTCCGTTGCGGGTAATCGTTAATTCCGTCCACCAGTCTGGTCAGTTTCCGGTCCGCTCGCAATGATTTGCCTATTGAATCGCTAAGTTCAATAGGAAGAACAAAGGGGATGTGGTCATAAAGGTCTTGCCACCTGCACCGATCGTGGGGTCGGCGTACCCTGGGGTTCGATTCACGGCGGCACGCTCGCACCGACTGACACCCACCAGCACCCGACAGGAGCAGCCCATGAGAGCCAGCACAGGTACGAGGATCGTTCTGATCGGCGCGGGGGACGTGGGCGTGGCCTACGCCTACGCGTTGGTGAACCAGGGGCTCTGCGACCACCTGGTCATCATCGACGTCGACGAGCGCAAGACCTGGGGCCACGTCCAGGACCTCAACCACGCCGTCCCGTGGTCCGGCCACGGCACGCGGGTGTCCCAGGGCGACTACTCCGACTGCGCGGACGCCTCCATCGTGTGCATCTGCGCCGGCGCGGCCCAGAAGCCCGGGGAGACCCGCCTGGACCTCGTGGGCAAGAACGTGTCGATCTTCCGCGACATCGTGGGCAAGGTGCGTGATTCCGGGTTCGACGGCGTCTACCTGGTCGCCTCCAACCCGGTGGACATCCTGTCCTACGCCACCTGGCGGATCGCCGGGGTGCCGTCGAACCAGGTCATCGGGTCCGGCACGGTGCTGGACACCGCCCGGTTCCGGTCCGCCCTCGGCGAGTACTTCCAGGTGTCGCCGACCTCGGTGCACGCTTACGTCATCGGTGAGCACGGCG
>JAKDNC010000023.1 GCA_030452025.1 Nocardioides sp.
GTCGGTGGAATGCTCAGGACCCGCATGAAACAAGGCGAAACGTTGTCCACAGATCCCCATTCAGGGGTGGTGACTGTCGGTGCCCGGTGAGACAATAGAGCCATGTTCGAAGTCGACTCAGCGCTCCAGGAATTCGAGGTCACCACCCTCGAAGACACGGCGCTGCTCGACCTTCTCGACGACGACACCCACCTGCGTTCCCATTCGGACCGCAAGCGTCTGCGGCTCGCGGTCCGGTTCATCACCAACAACCGTCTCGAGGTCACCCCCGACGAAGGCGTGGACCGTGCCCATGCTGGGTGGGACGAGGACGGCCTCATCGACGACCTCCCCGGCTACGTCGACACCCTCGGCGGTGAAGGGACACCGTTGATCCACATCACCGCACCGGTGTACTGGGCCAAGGCATCGAACCGGTCGGTGATGAGTGCGAAGCACTACCTGGCCAACACCATGGACCTCACCTACCGGTACCCGAAGGTGCACGTGAAGGTCGAAACCCTCGACGTGCCGGTGTGGACCGCGTTCAACCTGTGCGAGGCCACCCGGGGCCTGTCGTATGAATGTGCTCGGTGGATCGACGACCGCCTCGCCCAGGGCGGCAGGTACGGCCAGAAGGCCACCGACGCCGCAATCAAGACGGGGATGGCGAAGTTCCACCCCGACCTCCTCGACAGCAGCAGACGGCTGGGCAAGGACCACTGGGACGTGAGCGTGGACCACAACCCCAACGGCCACCCGGCCGGGGGCAACGGCACCTCCGTCCTGGAAGCGATCGGGGACAGTGTGGACCTGTCCCGGTTCCTCGATGCCGTCAACGACGAGGCTGCCACCGCCGGACGGCTCGGGGACACCGACACCCTGGGCCAGCGGAAGGCCAAAGCCCTCGGCGTCCTGGCTGACCGGCAAGCCACCCTCGACCTCGCCGGGCTCCTCGACATCCCCAACCAGGACAGCGACGCAAGCACGGATGGTCGTCCTGCGGGGCCGGGGTCCGTGGTGCGGCCCACCGTCAACACCCACGGGGACCTGATCCACCCCGACACGGGGCTCGTGATCCGGCGGAAGAGGACCTACGGACAGATCAAGCTGTTCGTCCACCTCACCAAAGCCGACCTGGACACGTTCCTGACCGGGGACAACACCGTCCATGCCGACGCCGGGAAGCTCGGACCCCAGAGCCTGGCCCAGATCGGGGACTGGCTCCGTGCCTATGGGCCGGACGCGAAGATCCAACCCGTCATCGACACCGACACCACGTGGGCCGTGGACCAACACGACCCACCCGTGGTGATGCGGGAACAAGCCACCCAACGTGACCGGACGTGTGTGTTCCCCGGCTGCCACCGGGACTCCCGCTCCTGCGACCTCGACCACATCAACGCCTACCTCATCCACGGACCACCCGGGCAGACGAACCCGGAGAACCTCGCGCCTCTGTGCAGGCGACATCACTTGATGAAAACCCACTACGGCTGGTCCTACGTCCGCAACCGGGACGGGACCTACACCTGGACCAACCCACGGGGCCGAGCCTGGCTCGTCACACCCATCGGGGACATCGACACCAACACCCTCAACCCCACACCGGCCACAGCGGCACGGCCACGCGCAGCGGCCGGACGCCCCCACACGGCGACCGGGCCCACACCGACGCCGGGTCAACCAAGCAGGTCGGCGTAGACGAAGCCGTCACGTTCGACGACTTCACCGACCTCCACCGATATCGGAACGGTGAAACCCGGACCGTCGTGGACGAAGGTGTGGAACTCGCCGTTCTCCCCGCACGGGTCCACCCCAGGCGGTAGGTCGGCGAGGAGTGCGGCGTCATACTCCCGGCCGACGAAGGACGGATCGAGCTGCGCAGGGTCGACACAGGTAAGGATCGCCGCCAGCCCTCCGGCGATCATTGTCCGGGCCAGCCGTGCCGTGTCGCGACCCCACAGAGGGAAGTCGGCCACAAGCCCCGTGCCCACGAGCGACTGTTCACGAAAGGCGCGCACGTCGGCCAGGTGCAGGTCGCCGTACACCCAGGTAGAGACACCGTGTGACAGCGATGCATCGATCGCGCCCTGCATGCGTCGTTCGTACTCCTGGTTGGGGCAAGGAGACGGCAGCTCGACCACATGCAAGGGCAGGCCCAGGGCAGCAGCCTGCCGCTCCACCAAGGCCAACGGGACGCCGTGGGAGACCACCCGTCCCCGGCTCGACGCCGTGGTCACCAACCCGACGACCTCCGACTTCGCACATGCGCGCGCCTCCCCCAGCGCGGTGGCGCAGTCCTTGCCGCTGCTCCAGCTGACCCACGCGCGCTCCCGCACCCGCGATCAGTCCTGGTCGTACGCCGCGAGGATCCGGTCGGCGGCCTCGGGCGCAGCCATGGCGCCATCGAGCACCGAGGCACGCACCTCCTCGCGGACCGCACTGACACCGGGCGAGAGCCGCAGCCGCTCCGCGAGCTCGTCGCGGACCAGCGCCCACATGAAGTCGAGCTGCTGCGAGGCACGCTTGCGCGCCAGCCCGTCCGCACCCAGATGCTCACGATGGTCGAGGACCCGCTGCCACACATCCTTGACACCGACGTGCGTGAGCGCCGAGCAGGTCACCACCGGCGGTGCCCACTCACCGTGGCCCTGGACCATCTTCATCGCCCCGGTGAGCTCCCGGGCAGCGACCCGGGCCTCGCCTTCTCCTGCCGTGTGACCGCCCTGGTCGTCAGCCTTGTTGACCGCGACCACGTCGACGATCTCGAGGATGCCCTTCTTGATGCCCTGCAGCTGGTCGCCGGTGCGTGCGAGCGTCAGGAACAAGAATGTGTCCACCATGCCGGCGACGGTCACCTCGGACTGCCCGACGCCGACCGTCTCGACCAACACGACGTCGTACCCAGCCGCCTCGAGAATGATCATCGCCTGTGTCGTCGCGCGCGCGACACCACCGAGCGTGCCTACCGACGGAGACGGGCGGATGTAGGACTTCGGCGACGCGGAGAGCTCCGACATTCGGGTCTTGTCGCCGAGGACGGACCCTCCGGTGCGGACCGAGGACGGATCCACGGCGAGTACGCCGACCTGCTTGCCGTCGCGGACCAGCTCCATCCCGAGCGACTCGATGAAGGTCGACTTCCCGACCCCGGGCACACCCGAGATCCCGACCCGAACCGCTCCCCCGGAGTCGGGGGTGATCTCGGCAAGGAGCTCGCGGGCCGCCAATCGGTGGTCGGCTCGTGAGGACTCCACAAGAGTGATCGCCTGGGAGACCGAAGCCCGCTTGCCCTCGCGAATGCCCTCGACCAGCGCCGGAACGTCCACCTGGCGGCGGCTCCTCGGCCTCATGCCGACAGCTTCTCCAACAGGTCGAGCGCGGACTCGGCGATGACTGTGCCGGGCAGGAACACCGCAGCCGCGCCCATCTCCGTCAACGTGTCCACATCGTCGGGTGGGATCACCCCACCTATGACGATCATGATGTCGGGTCGACCGAGATCGGCCAGCGCCTGCTTCAGCGCGGGCAGCAGGGTGAGGTGCCCAGCCGCCAGCGACGAGACACCGACGATGTGCACGTCAGCGTCGATCGCCTGCTGCGCGACCTCCTCAGGGGTCGAGAACAGCGGCCCCACGTCGACGTCGAAGCCCATGTCGGCAAAGGCAGTGACCACGACCTTCTGTCCGCGGTCATGGCCGTCCTGCCCCATCTTGGCGACGAGGATGCGGGGTCGGCGTCCCTCGTCCGCCTCAAACTTCTCAGTCGCCGCGACCACGGCGTCGACCGACGCGTTCGGCCCCTGGCTGGCTTCAGAGCGATACACGCCACTGATCGTACGGATCACAGCTTGGTGCCGGCCGTAGACCTTCTCCAACGCCTCGGACATCTCGCCGACCGTCGCCTTGGCCCGCGCTGCGTCGACAGCGAGCGCCAGCAGGTTCCCGTCAAGTGAGCCCTGCTCGGCACCACGGTCTGCAGAGTTTGTCAACGCCTCGAGCGAGCGTCGTACGTCGTCATCGTTGCGCTCGGCCCGGAGCCGCTCGAGCTTGGCCATCTGCTGCCGATAGACGTCGTCGTTGTCAACCTTCAAGACGTCGAGGCGGTCCTCCACCGGAAGCCGGTAGGTGTTGACCCCGATCAGCTTCTGGGAGCCCGAGTCGAGACGTGCCTGAGTGCGGGCGGCAGCCTCCTCGATGCGCATCTTGGGGATGCCCTGCTCGATGGCGGCCGCCATGCCGCCAGCCTTCTCCGCCTCCTGGATGTGGGCCCAGGCGCGCTCCGCGAGATCGTGGGTGAGCCTCTCGACGTAGTAGGAACCAGCCCAGGGATCGATCACCTCGGTGGTCTTCGACTCCTGCTGCAGGAGCAGCTGGGTGTTGCGCGCGATCCGGGCCGAGAAGTCGGTGGGCAGCGCGATCGCCTCGTCGAGGGCGTTGGTGTGCAGCGACTGGGTGTGGCCCTGAGTGGCGGCCATTGCCTCGATCGCGGTCCGCTGCACGTTGTTGTAGACGTCCTGGGCAGTCAGTGACCAGCCGGAGGTCTGGCTGTGCGTGCGCAGGGAGAGCGACTTGGGATTCTTCGGATTGAACTCGCGCACCAGCCTGGCCCACAGCGCACGGGCGGCTCGCATCTTCGCGACCTCCATGAAGAAGTTCATCCCGATCGCCCAGAAGAAGCTCAACCGCGGCGCGAATGCGTCGATGTCCAGACCGGCGTCGAGTCCGGCTCGGATGTACTCGACGCCGTCGGCCAGCGTGTAGGCGAGCTCGAGGTCGTTGGTCGCGCCGGCCTCCTGGATGTGGTAGCCCGAGATCGAGATCGAGTTGAACCGCGGCATCTTGGCGGCTGTGTAGCTGAAGATGTCGGAGATGATCCGCATCGACGGCGTCGGCGGGTAGATGTAGGTGTTGCGGACCATGAACTCCTTGAGGATGTCGTTCTGAATCGTCCCCGCGAGCTGCTCCGGCTTCACCCCCTGCTCCTCGGCGGCGGCGATGTAGAGGGCGAGCACCGGCAGCACCGCGCCGTTCATCGTCATCGAGACACTCATCGTGTCCAGCGGGATCCCCTCGAAGAGGGTCCGCGTGTCATAGATCGAGTCGATCGCCACCCCAGCCATGCCGACGTCCCCACGCACCCGCGGGTGGTCGGAGTCGTAGCCGCGGTGGGTGGCCAAGTCGAAGGCGACCGAGAGCCCCTTCTGACCGGCCGCGAGGTTGCGGCGGTAGAACGCGTTGGACTCCTCGGCGGTGGAGAACCCGGCGTACTGTCGGACCGTCCACGGCTGCGTGGTGTACATCGTCGGGTAGGGGCCGCGCAGGTAGGGGCTCATGCCCGGCCACGTGTCCAGACCGTCGAGTCCCTTGAGATGCTCGGGGCCGTAGACCGGCAGGACCGGGATGCCCTCCGGGCTCTGCCAGGGCTCGGCGCCGGTGGTCTGGCTTCGAGACGGTTGCTGCACAACCTCCTCAACCACCGGGTCGGGCGAGAGCGGAAGGCCTGCGAAGGACTCGGGAATGCTCGAGGTGCTCATGCCAGCTTCTCCCTGGTCGAGTTGAGGAAGGTGAGTGCGGCGACGCCGGCCGCGGCCGAGTCGTCGACCAGGTCGGGCGAGATGGTCCTGCCACCGGGCTTGCCGGCCAGGACGACGTGTTGCGCTCCGGCCTCACGGAGCTTCGCGACCAGGTCTGCTCCCCACTCGGCGTATCCCGCGTCCGCACCGGCCAGGCACACGACCGGCTGGCCGTCGTACTTCGCGATGACGGAGTCGACCCCGTCGGTGGCACCGGCGACGACGACGTCGACGCCTCCGGCCGCGAACAGGTTGGTGGCGAAGGTCGCCCGCGCGGTGTGGGCGGCGATGCTGCCCATCGTGGCAAGGAAGACCGGCTTGTCGGCCGGCTCGTCGCGGAGGTCCTCGAACGGCGCGGCATAGCGGCGTACGGCGTCCGCCCGGGGGTGTGCTTCACGCTCGGGCAGCACCTCGCCGAGATTCGGGAACTCGCTCACCCCGGTCAGTGGGCGTTCGCGGTGGGCGATCGCGTGGTCACGCTTGGCGACGACCGCGTCGATGCGAGCCTGCAGGGTGCCGTCCTCGAGGGCAGCCTCGATGCCGCTCGCCCCGGAGGTTTGCGCAGCCTCGATCCGGCCGAACTCAGCCCAGCCGGCCTCGGCCAGCTCGTCGGTCAGCTTCTCGACTGCGTAGGAGCCACCGGCCGGGTCAGCCACCTTCGCCACGTGGGACTCGTGGATCAGCAACGAGTTGGTGTTCCGGGCGATCCGGCGGGCGAACGCGTCGGGGACGCCGAGCGCGGAGTCGAACGGCAGGACGGTGACGGCCTCGGCACCGCCGACACCGGCCGCGAAGGACGCGACCGTCGTGCGGAGCATGTTCACGTAGGGGTCGTACTTGCTCATCATCGGCCGCGAGGTGACGGCGTGCTGGCGCTGGCCACCCGCCTGGGGCGAGGCGCCGGACAACTCGGCGACGCGGGCCCAGAGGCGCCGTGCTGCGCGGAGCTTGGCGATCGTCGGGAACTGCTCGTCGGTCACGGCGTAGCGGAACTCGAGCAGCGCGAGGGCGTCGTCGACCGAGCGACCGGAGGAGACGAGCTGGCGCAGGTAGGCCGCCCCGACGGCCAAGCTGTAGCCGAGCTCCTGGGCGTCGGAGGCGCCGAGGTCATGGGCGACGGTCGCATCGACCACCGCGGCCAGCGAGCCGATCTCCTCGGCCCTGCTGGCGACGACGTCGAGCACTGCGAGGCTGATGGCGCCCTCGCCACGCACCCGTGCAGCGACCGGGTCGGCGCCGAGGTTGGTGCCGGGGGCCGGGTCGACGCCACGGTCCGCGTAGATCGCCGCGAGTGCCTCGGCCGCGGCGACCGGGTCACCTGGAGCCTCCAGCACGACGGGCGCGAGATCGACGAAGACTCCCTCGAGCGCGGCAGCCAGGTCGGCCGGCGCCAGCGCGTCTCCGACCTCGAGCCACAGCGACGTCGCGCCGTTCTCCAGGTCGACCAAAGCCGCTTCGTTGAGCGGCTTGGCGGCTGCCGCGAAGAGGAAAGGGCGAATGTCCCAGCCGGTCTCGGGCTTCTCCGTGAGCCGACCGCGGGTGAACGGTGCAACACCGGGCTCACCGGTGCCGGTCAGATCAGCGACGGAGTCACGGGTGCCGATCGGTGCGACGACGATCTCGTCGAGGGTGGTGCGCGCCAACTTCTCCCACACGAGGGAGTCGGCGTCGGATTCGTTGAGTCGCCCCGACTTTCGCAGCACGGCCGCCGTGGACTTCTCCCAGTCCGTGACGGTGTGCTGGTCCTCGGGTGAGGTCAGGTCGAGGCGATCCTGCTCAGGGCCAGAGGTCATGTCCGCATGCTAGGGCTCCGGCGGAGGCTCGACCACCATCTGTGATTTCTCCCATCCACTGGGACGTCACCTCCTAGCCTTGCGAGCCGTGACCCGCTGGTAACCGGGCATTTGTCACACCCGGTTAGGTGAACCTTCGCGGACGAGAGGGCATTCCGGGCGGTAGCGTGACCTGCGTGGCAACTCCGACTCTCGTGAAAGGCAGCCGGTCGACGCGATCCACGATCGCGCTGAAGATCCTCATGGCCGTGACCGGCCTGGTCTTCATCGGCTACGTGCTGCTCCATATGTACGGCAACC
Organism: Nocardioides sp.; assembly: GCA_030452025.1. Classification (GTDB taxonomy): domain Bacteria; phylum Actinomycetota; class Actinomycetes; order Propionibacteriales; family Nocardioidaceae; genus Nocardioides. Next base: position 7,651 of record JAKDNC010000023.1, read on the forward strand.
TCAAGGTCTTCGCCGGCCAGGAAGCCTTTGATGAGTATGCGCACCACCTGCGCACCTTCGGGGAGCCGATGCTTCCCTACGGGGGGCTGCTGTGGGTGATCCGCGCGGTGCTCCTGCTGTCGGTCATCGGCCACGCGTACTCCGCGTTCGCCCTGTGGTCGCGAGCCAGCAAGGCGCGCACCCACAAGTACGTGATGATGAAGGCCGTGACAGCAACCCTGTCGTCGAGGATGATGCGCTGGGGTGGTGTCGCGCTGCTGCTGTTCGTGGTCTTCCACCTGCTGCACCTGACGACCCACACCATCAACGTCAACGGTGACCCCGGTTCGCCGTACGAGCGTCTCGTGAGCTCCTTCCAGCCCGGGCAGTGGTGGGTCGCGGTGATCTACCTCCTCGCGATGCTGGCGCTGGCCATGCACTTGCGCCACGGCGTCTTCAGCGTTTCCCAGACCCTCGGCTACTCCAACAACGCCAGGAGCCGCGCCCGGGCCAACTTCGCCGGTGTGTTCCTCGCGGTCGTGATTGCCGGCGGCTTCGCGCTGGTCCCGCTGTCCATCCTCTTCGGCATCGTTGACTAAGGGCTGATTCCACACCATGACTGAGAGCACAACCACGCGCGTCAGCGACGCCGCGGACTACTTCACCCTCGGCGACGCCATCGCCGACACCAAGGCACCACACGATGTGTCGGTGCCCCAGATGTGGGAGGAGCGAAAGGCACACGCCAACTTGGTCAATCCGGCCAACCGCCGCAAGATCAAGGTGATCATGGTCGGCACCGGCCTGGCCGGCGCCTCGGCCGCGGCCACCCTCGGTGAGGCCGGCTACCACGTGGAGAGCTTCTGCTACCAGGACTCCCCGCGCCGGGCCCACTCGATCGCTGCTCAGGGCGGCATCAACGCAGCGAAGAACTACCGCAATGACGGGGACTCCGTCTACCGGCTGTTCTACGACACGGTCAAGGGCGGCGACTTCCGCTCCCGCGAGTCCAACTCCTGGCGTCTCGCCGAGGTCTCGGCGAGCATCATCGACCAGTGCGTCGCCCAGGGTGTTCCGTTTGCCCGCGAATACGGCGGCCTGCTCGACAACCGATCCTTTGGCGGCGTGCAGGTCTCCCGCACCTTCTACGCCCGCGGCCAGACCGGCCAGCAGTTGCTGATCGGCGCCTACCAGGCCCTCGAGCGGCAGGTGGCCGCCGGCACGGTGACCACGCACACCCGCCACGAGATGCTGGAACTCGTCGTCGTCGACGGTGTCGCCAAGGGCATCATCGTCCGCGACATGGTCACCGGCGAGATCGAGACGCACCTCGGCGACGCCGTGGTGCTCGCCACCGGCGGCTACGGGAACGTCTACTTCCTCTCCACCAACGCGATGGGTTGCAACGTGACCGCCGCCTGGCGGGCACACCGCAAGGGCGCCTACATGGGCAACCCCTGCTACACGCAGATCCACCCGACCTGCATCCCGGTCTCCGGTGAGAACCAGTCGAAGCTGACCCTGATGTCGGAGTCGCTGCGCAACGACGGCCGGATCTGGGTGCCGAAGAAGAAGGAAGACTGCGCCAAGGACCCACGCGACATCCCCGAGGAGGACCGCGACTACTACCTCGAGCGGATCTACCCGGCGTTCGGCAACCTGGTCCCACGCGACATCGCCTCCCGTCAGGCGAAGTACATGTGCGACGACGGCCGAGGCGTCGGGCCCGAGGTGGACGGCGTACGCCGAGGTGTCTACCTCGACTTCGCCGACGCCATCGACCGTCTCGGACTCGAAGCGGTGAAGACGAAGTACGGCAACCTCTTCGACATGTACAAGCAGATCACCGCGGAGAATCCCTACGAGCTTCCGATGCGGGTCTACCCCGCGGTGCACTACGTCATGGGCGGCCTGTGGGTCGACTACGACCTGGAGAGCAACGTCTCCGGCCTGTTCGTCGCCGGCGAGGCCAACTTCTCCGATCAGGGTGCCAACCGCCTCGGTGCCTCCGCGCTGATGCAGGGCCTGGCCGACGGTTATTTCGTCCTTCCCTACACGATCGCGAACTACCTCGCCCACCCCGCGGAGCGGATCGACGAGTCGCACCCGGCCGTGGTCGAGGCGAAGCAGGCGGTCGAGGAGCGGATCAACCACTTCCTGACCGTCAACGGCACCCGCTCGGTGGACAGCTACCACAAGGAGCTCGGTCACCTGATGTGGGAGTACTGCGGCATGGAGCGCAGCAAGGAGGGCCTCACCCACGCGATCGAGAGCATCCGTGAGCTGAAGGCCGACTTCTGGAAGAACGTCAAGGTCCTCGGCACCGCCGACACCCTGAACCAGAGCTTGGAGCGCGCTGGCCGCGTGGCCGACTTCCTCGAGCTCGGCGAGCTGATGTGCATCGACGCACTCAACCGCCGCGAGTCGGCCGGGGGTCACTTCCGCGCCGAGTCACAGACGCCGGACGGCGAGGCCGAGCGGATCGACGAGGAGTTCGCCTACGTCGCAGCCTGGGAGTGGGGCGGTGAGGACGGGCACACGCCGGTCCTCCACCAGGAAGCACTCAGTTACGAAGCGATCGAGATGAAGGCACGGTCCTACAAGTGAGCCCTCTATCCATCAACTGCGTGAGAGGCCACCTCGCCTTGGACGTGCCCGCGACCGCGACTGCGCGGCCGAACTGAGAGCGGAGAATCAACCAGTGAAGATCAAGCTCAAGATCTGGCGCCAGCCCAACGCGGGCACCAAGGGCGCGATGCACGACTACGACCTCGCCGAAGTCTCCGAGGACATGTCGTTCCTCGAAATGCTCGACCTGCTCAACGAGAACCTCAACGAGCAGGGCGAGGACCCGGTCGCCTTCGACTCCGACTGTCGCGAGGGCATCTGTGGCACGTGCAGCCTGATGATCAACGGTCAGGCCCACGGCCCGGACGTTGCCACCACCTGCCAGCTGCACATGCGCTCCTTCAAGGATGGCGACACAATCACCGTCGAGCCGTGGCGTGCCGAGGCGTTCCCGGTCCTCAAGGACCTGATCGTCGACCGCAGCGCCTTCGACCGGATCATCCAGTCCGGCGGGTTCATCTCCGCGAACACCGGTTCGGCTCCCGAGGCCAACAACCTCCCGGTGGAGAAGGCCAAGGCCGACCGTGCCTTCGACGTGGCCACCTGCATCGGCTGCGGCGCCTGCGTCGCAGCATGCCCCAACGGATCGGCCTCACTGTTCGTCGGCGCGAAGATCACCCACCTCGGCGAGCTCCCCCAGGGCCAGCCGGAGCGGGACATGCGCGTGGTCGACATGGTCGCCCAGGCCGACTACGAAGGCTTCGGTGGCTGCACGAACATCGGCGAGTGCACCGCAGCATGCCCCAAGGAGATCCCACAGGACGTGATCTCCCAGCTGAACAAGGACCTCCGGACCGCGATGAAGCACGGTCACTGAGTCCAGCGCCTCCCGGTTTCCCCGGCTCCCCGGGGAAACCAGCACTGCCCGGTCGAAGTTTCGGCCGGGCAGTGCTGGTTTCGGCCGGGCAGTCCGTGCGGACACCGGCCGGTCGACGCCTTCTCGGCTACCTGTCGAAGACCCGTCGTACGACGGCCACAACCGCGAGCATCGAGGCGCCACCGGCCGCGAACGCTCGCGTGGACCTCTTCTTCTCGGCGTCGTCGCCGACCATCTTCACGGTGGCCTTGCCGGGCTCGAAGGAGCCGACCATGGTGGCGCGCTCACGCGCAGCTCGCTGCTTGGCCAGACGCGCCAAGACCTTGCGGGCCCGCCTGGAGGTGTGCGCCCAGGCTGCGGCGAACATGACGACACGGGAGAAGTAGTTGATCCAGACCACGAGGATCAGCGCGATCCCGAAGGCCTGGAAGGCGGGCTGGGACTTCGTGCTCTCCATCAGCAAGGCGGAGAGTCGCTTGAGCACCTCGAACCCGAGGGCCCCGAGCAGGGCCCCCGACCACATCGAGGTCTTCGGGATCTGGGGGTCAGCCAGCAACCGGAACAGCGCGTAGAACAGCAGCATGTTCGTTGCCAGCCCGACCACGACCGTGATCAGGGTGAGCAGCGGTGAGAGCTCCTCGCCGAGTCCCACCAATTCGAGGACCTGCCTCGAGAAGCCGGAGATGACTGACGAGACACCGACGCTGATCACCAGCACGACACCGATGGTGGTCAGCGAGGCCAGGTCGCGCAGCTTGCCCACGACGAAGTTGGGCTTGACCCGCTCCGGGCGCTCAAACATCACCATCAGGGCCTGGCGCATGCCCGACAACCAGCCGAGCCCGGCGTAGAGCACACCAACCAGACCGATCAGCCCGACTGCGCTGGCGGACTCCTGGATCGACTCCAGGGAGATCTGTCCTTCTCCCTCGCCCACCATGCCGGGGAGCACCGAGTTGATCGCGTCGATGAGGTTCTCCTCAGCGCCCTGGTAGACCGAGGAGACGTAGCCGATCACGAAGAAGGCCAGGGCGAGGATCGGGAAGAAGGACAGGAAGCCGAAGTAGGTCACTGCCCCGGCCTGGAGATTCCCCTTCACGCGCCCGTAGTGCTCGACCATCCGCATCAGGTGGTCGAACATCGGGCGCCGTTCCCGGAGCGCTGCGATGCCTTCGGTCACACGTTCAATGAGTGAGGCCACGGCGTTACGTCACCACGTCTTCAGGGCTCAGGGCAAACGAACGATCCACCTGCCAGCCGATCTCGTCGTCGTGGACGTAGAGGTGGAACTCCTCGACGGTGAACTGGCACTCGAAGCCGGCGAGCTCGGTGAACGCACGGTCCAGTGTCGCGTCGTCGAGGTGGTGGGCGATGGTGACGTGCGGGTGGTACGGGAACGACAGCTCCTGCGCCAGAGGCCCACGCCGGACCGACGCGGCGAGCCGCTCACAGCCGGAGATCCCCTGCACGACGCCGACGAAGACCACAGGCGAGACAGGGCGGAAGGTGCCGGTCCCCCGCAGGTGTACGTCGAACCCGGACGTGTGCGAGGCCACGGACTGGAGATGCTCGACGATGGCGTCGAGGTCATCGCTCTCGGTCGGCGGGATCAACGTGATGTGCGTCGGGATCCGGGAGGCGGTCTCGTCACCGATCGACGCACGATAGTCCTGCAGGTGTGTCGCCCAGGGCTCTGGGATCGCTACCGCCACTCCAATGGTCTGCACGCGTGGCACCCTACCGGTCCTCCTACCGGCCGGCGGGTGGACGCTGTGCGACAAAGCCGACCCGATCATAGACGTCGGCCAGGGTGCGGTCGGCAACCTCACCGGCACGCTCGGCTCCTGAGGCCAGCACGTCGGCGAGCTGCTGCTTGTCCTCGAGCAGTTCCAGTGTCCGGTTGCGGAACGGCGTCACGAAGTCGACGACCACCTCGGCCAGGTCCTTCTTCAGATCGCCGTAGCCGCGGCCGTCGTACTCCCCGACGAGGTCGTCGATGGTGCGGCCGCTGATCGCCGAATAGATCGTGAGCAGGTTGGAGATCCCCGGCTTCTCTTCCTCGTCGAAGCGCACCTCCGCCCCCGAGTCGGTGACGGCCGAACGGATCTTCTTCGCGCTCACCAAGGGGTCATCGAGCAGGTCGATGATGCCGCCCGGACCCGAGCCGGACTTGGACATCTTCCCGGCCGGATTCTGCAGGTCGAGGATCTTGGCGGTCTCCTCGAGGATGAACGGCTCGGGCAGACGGAAGGTCTTCTTGTAGCGGTGGTTGAACCGTTGGGCGAGGTCGCGAGTCAGCTCGAGGTGCTGACGCTGGTCCTCCCCGACCGGGACGTACTGCGGCCGGTAGAGCAGGATGTCCGCGGCCATCAGCACCGGGTAGGTGAACAGCCCGACACTCGATGCGCCCTCACCGCCCTTGGCAGACTTGTCCTTGAACTGCGTCATCCGGCGCGCTTCGCCGAATCCGGTGATGCACTGCAGCACCCATCCGAGCTGGGCGTGCGCGGGGACATGGCTCTGCATGAAGATCGCTGAGCGCTCGGGGTCGACGCCCATCGCGATCAGCTGGGCAGCGGCGCGCAGGCAGCGTTCGCGAAGCACCTTCGGATCCTGCTCGACCGTGATCGCGTGCTGATCAGCGATGAAGAAGAACGGCTCGTACTCGTCCTGGAGATGGACCCACTGGCGCAAGGCCCCGAGGTAGTTCCCGAAGTGGAAGGAGTCGGCCGTGGGCTGGATCCCGGACAGCACCCGGGGACGCGCGCTCGGTGTAGTTGTCACGGTTCAGCATTCTTCCACTCCACGCGACCGGGGTTTCACCGGGTCTGCGCCGGTCATCCTCCGTGCGTGTCCGGCTCAACACGCACCTGGGCCCGAGACTGGTTGCGCGCCAGGAAGAAGGCGAAGACCAGCACGATGAAGCCAGACAGCGACAGCGCCACACCGACCAACGCCGGCGAGCGGTATCCCCATCCGGCGGCGATCACGAGACCGCCCAGCCAGGCGCCGAGCGCGTTCGCGACGTTGAGCGAGGCGTGGTTCATCGCGGCACCGAGTGTCTGGGCGTCGCCAGCCACCCCCATCAGCCTCAGCTGCAAGGTGACCACCAGGACCGAGCTGATCGCGGAGATCAGGAATGCCACCGGCAACGCCCACCAGCCGTAGGGCGTCACCGCGGCGAAGCCGAGCAGGACGATGGCCATCCCGAGCGAGGATCCGAGGAGGGAGCCGAAGACGGAGCGGTCGGCGAGCTCCCCGGCTGCCCAGGTGCCGAAGGTCATCCCAAGCCCGAAGACCAGCAGGAACACCGGCACTGCGGACTCGCTGAGCATGCCCACATCGGTGATCGTGGGCGCGATGTAGGAGTAGACCGCAAACATTCCACCGAAGCCGACCGCACCAGCGAGCAGGGTCAGCCACACCTGAACTCGCGAGAACGCAGCGAGCTCCCGGCGACCGGATGCGTGCGGGTCGGCGGCGAGACGCGGCACGTAGGCGCTGATCATCAGCACGGTGATCACGCCGAGCACCGCCACAGCCCAGTAGGCCGAACGCCACCCGAGGTGCTGGCCCAACCAGGTCGCGGCCGGGACGCCGATCACGTTGGCCACCGAGAGCCCGAGCATGACCAGGGCCACTGCGCGTCCCTTGCGACCGGCCGGAGCGAGGCTCGCCGCGACCAGGGAGGCGACCCCGAAGTAGGCGCCGTGCGGGAGGCCGGCCACGAACCGGGCCAGCATCAGCAGGCCGTAGCTGCCGGCCATCGCGCTCAATGAATTGCCGATGGCGAAAGCGGCCATCAACCAGAGCAGGAGCGCCCGCCTCGGGAGCCGGGCACCGAGGAACGCCAGCACCGGGGCACCCACCACCACCCCCACGGCGTACGCCGAGATCACGTGGCCGCTCACCGGGATGGAGACGCTCACGCCATCGGCGATCTGCGGGAGCAGCCCCATCGTGACGAATTCGGTCGTCCCGATCGCGAAACCACCCATCGCCAGGGCCAGGACGGCAAGGCCGAAGTGGAGGGCCCGCGGCGCAGCCTCGGCTTCGGCCGTGGCGGGGGTGGAGGCGTCCATGGTCATCGCAGTCTCCAACCTCGGGGCCCGTGGGCGCTATTCCGTGTCGCTGGTCACCGAAGCTCAGCCGGCCAGGTGGCTCCAGCGCGCGGCCAGGGACGACCACGGGCCGACAGCGGCGACCCGACCGTCGACCAGCACCATCACCCGGTCGGCCTGGGCGAGCGCGGCCCGCTTCGAGGTGGCGCCGATGACGGTCGCGCGCCGCTCGCGCAGCCCGCGCCAGAGCTCGATCTCGGTGGTGGCGTCCAGTGCGCTGGAGACGTCGTCGGCCAGGAGCAGCTCGGCATCGGCGCCACCTCGAAGCGGGCCGCGCTCGCCCCGGCCGACCGGGTGATG